>WFMQ01000129.1 GCA_015488995.1 Nitratifractor sp.
GAGTTTTTCCAATTTTTTTATCTCTGTATTCTTTTAAAATATAAAATTTAGTAAGTTTTCCTTTTGTAGTGTTAGTTTTTAAGAACCCAATCATTCCAACAATTTTATTTTTCCTATTTAGTGCTACATAAAATACACTATTATCAGAATATTGTAATTCTAAATTTTGAATATCTAAATTTGACTCTCCCTCAATATATGGAAGATTATGCTCTTTCAATACAGATTGGAATATGTTTTCAATTTCAGGTAAATCATGATTTGTTGCTTTCCTGTATGTTATTACTTCTGCTTCTATTTCTAACTCCTCTCTTACTTTGTGTCTATAAGCTAACGGCTGAAGATAGCCAATAAATTTCCGCTAGGTAATTTATTGGATACTCTGTTTTGTTATACTTTATCGTATATCAAAAACTGATAAACCGTAAGAATCTACACTGTTACTTGCTGTAGGGTAAACTTCGTTGTTTCTAATTTCAAACACTGACAATCCATATGAGTATCTCTTATTGTGTACAGTTGGATAAATTTCATTATCTTTAATCTCAAAAACAGGTAGTCCATAGTCATCATCACTATTGTTAACTGTAGGATATATTTCCGTTCCTTTAATTTCATAATAAGCTAAACCATAATCTACTTTATCGTTGTTTACTGTTGGGTACATTTCCATTTTTACTTTCCTTTTTTGTATAACGATTGTCTTGAGAAATAAGTTATCCTTGTGATAGCTTATGCTAATTTAAAAGTTTCTTTTTTATCAAAGTTCAAACTTAAAAAAAATTGCTGGGTAACTTATTTCTCTCCAAGTACTTGTTATATAGCTTTTTTAGAGTGCATCAAAAATACTTCTAAGAGTAGATAAACTGGTTTTATTATCAAATTCATGTAAATTTGTTCCTTGAATAGTTTTCTCTCTCATATCAATTTTACCTGTATCATGATTGTAAACAAAAGCATATTTTTTATTATTAATATTTACCCATAATACATTTTTTGTTTCACCTTCTCTTTCCATGACTTTTATTGATAAAATGTCTTTTTTCCAAACAATAGCACCTACTAGTGCAAGTGCTATCTCATTAACATTTCCCGCATGATGATCTGCTCTAGCCATTACACCTTTGATGTACTCTTGTAATGTATCTATATCTTTTACTATTACTGCCATAATATTTTTCCTTGTGTATATAACTATTTATTAGAGGACAGTATATACCCTTCAAGCTTAAATAATTAAATATCAAGACACTATAAATGTCTACCTGATTACATAAAATATGATAATTTGAAATATTTTATAACATTTTTTGTTAACTATTCTAAGATTATAAAAATTGCTTATGTCCTTTTTTATAGGAATATTGCAATATATGGACAAAGTGTCCTACTATTTTTTAAGGGGCTAAAGGGGATATGAGGTGAACATAATAATAGGGGTCAGGCGTTGAATATCCACTATTATTTACATTGAGAAAGGTGTATTTTCAACGTCTGGCCCCTTACAGTAAAGTATGAGTTTTCACGCCCTTAGCTACCCGAATCTGAAACAGCTGTCGTTGGGGCTCGATGAGATTGAGCGATTTTTGGTACGTCGTCAGCGAAAACAAAAGCAAATGAAAGAGAAGAAAATCGAAGCACACTTTGAGGATGTGTCTGATCTGCCGTCAAGAAATGCTGCCATACTTGAAGCACTAAATGACGGCTATACCCAGGGAGAAGTGGCAAGACATCTTGGGGTAACGGCTGCTTTGGTTTCTCATGTGTTCAGGAAGCAAAATGATTTGTGATTTGTTACCTGACCCTAAAGATATCGGTTACCGAGAATGTCATATCAAACCCGATCTTTTGCTCGTTTCATCAGGCGTACGATAAGGTTCACTATGGTGGCTCTCTCAGAAGTAAATATGCAGCATCAATGCAGGGATGTTTTAACGATCAAAATTAACAAATTTTCAGATATAATTAAGCGCATCTCTAATAACAAAGGTTCTCTATGGTGACTTTTCAGATCAATAGCACTGATATCAGTGCCATAGAACAACTATTAAATATCGCAAAAGAGAAATTTAATCTACAGGTAAAGGTAATTGGTGGATTGAAAAAACCTCAAAAACCAGAGACAAAATGGGGTGAATTTGCCAACAAGATGGACGGTCTTTTTACTCCTGAAATTATTGATCATCTTCATGAGAGTCGTAAGGAAGCTCGAGAGAATTTTATCTCTAGAATTGTCAACTAAACCCACCATGATGAGTAAAACCTATCTTTTAGATACCAACATTATTTCCTACCTTACAGACTCACAATCTCCACACAGAGAAAGCGTAAAAAATCATCTTTTTTCTCTTTCAGAAGAAGACAGAGTAGCCGTCTCTATTGTCACACTTTATGAACTTGCTTATGGTTTGGCTACATTTGAAAAAACGAAAAAAGATAAGAGAGACCGAGATAAAAAGCTTTTTGAAAGTGGCATAGAATTTATCAAAGAGTATTTAGAAATTTTCCCTTTGCGTGTGGAAGAGATAGATATTTTTGGCCGGTTAAAAGCCACATACAAAAAAGAAACGGGTATCAATACCAGCGCATTGAAAAAAAATGACTTGGATTTTTTGATCGCTTCTACTGCCATGAGTCAAGGGGCTATTTTGGTTAGCAATGATGGGATATTTGGGGATATTGTTGCGTATGGGTTTGGATTGACGTTTGAGGAGTGGGTCTAAAAAATAGGTGATGATCTGGAGGCACTTGAAGTGGATGAGTCTATCCACCCTTCACCACCCGGATCTGAAACAACTGCCGCTCCGGCTCGACGAGTTTGAGGCGTCCTTTGTACGTCGTCAGTGAAAACGAGAGCATTTCATATGCGATCCCAGCATGGTCGAGTGCCTGCACCATCTCCGATAGATTGGCGAGTGTGATGGCATGGATGAGCATGATCCCCTCATCGGCCAGTCGCGCATACAGATAGGGCAACCGGGCGATCACCGCCGATCCGCCTCCGCCAACGCAGATCCGATCGGGGGTGGTGGGTTCTGACTCAAAGAGCTTCTCCGCCTCCCCTTCATGTAGCACCGTGTCGATGACAAAATGCTCTCGGAGGTTTTGGCGGATGTAGTCGCATCGTTGGGGTTGCTTCTCAAACAGCACCGTCTTGACCCGGTAGCGTTTGTATGCATCGATTGCGCAGCTTCCGCTCCCGGCTCCGACATCCCACATGATGTGATTGGGAGATAGGTCGAGGCTGTTGAGCGCAAAGTGGCGTTTGTAGCGTTTGGTGATCATCCCCCGCTCGGTGGCGAGATCGGTATCCTTCGAGATGGGAGTACGGGGGGCAAACGTCCGCCGCAGGAGCAGTACATACGGCTGACTCAGATCAAACCGCTCCTCGATTCGATCCAGTTCCACCTGCCCAATCACCTCATCTTCATAGCCCAATTTATAGCCAATAGTGATCTCCACGGCATCTTCAGGCAGGTACCGCATCGCCTCGGCAAGACGTGCCGGAGTCTGGGCATCGCACAGGATGAAGGTGTACTCTCGCGCCAGCATCACCTCCAGATCGATCCGACTCCGCCCGTGGAGGGACAGTACCCCCACATCGTTTTGGGCGATGTGCATATGGCTCAGCAGATAACTCAGCGATGAGGTGTGGTCCACGAACTGCACCGACTCCTCTGGCAAGGCTCGGGCGATCAGGGGTGCTGCGGAGAAGAAGAGGGGGGATCCGGTGACGACATAGAGGATGTTTTGATCGGCGTAGTGCTCGAGGAGATAGGCCTTGGCATCGCGGTACCCCAGCTTGAGGATATGATCCCCCTCCTCGGTGAAATTGCGGTCGCAGACGATCACGTCAAACGCCTCCGTATCGACCCGTACCCCTTCAAACGTATACGCTCCCATCCCATTGCCTGCTATTGTGACCATTTGTTACCTCACTATGTGTGTTGTGACCTCGAGATCCGGGTACCACCCCCGCATCACCTCGGTCGCTTGGGACTCAACCCATCGATAAAATGCTTCTTCGTAAGTGCCCAGCTCCTTCAGGAGCCCTTTGACTGTGCGGAGACTCTCCGGATCGATGGGGATACCCCATTGCGCTTCGATCGACTCACACAGCGCGGTGAAATCGATCGATCCGAAGCGGTTGTGGGTGTTGCGGTACCCTTGCATCACTTTGACCCCTTTGCCAATCCCGCAGACAAACACCGCCTGACGCAAACCGCTTGCCTGCACCACCGAGAGTGCCTCGTGGACGAAGTTGCCCACCTCCACGATCTGCACCGCATCGTACTGTCTCTGAGCATACGCCAACGATGCATTGCCCAGGGTCAACACCGCCGTCTCGATCCCTCCGGCCGCGATCACCGCCACCTCGGCACGGATCGAGTCGAGGTAAGCATCACTCGAGACCGGCTTGACCCAGCCGGTGGTCCCGAGGATCGAGAGCCCTCCCAGCACGCCAACCTTGGCATTGGCCGTCTGTCGGGCGATTGCTTCTCCATCTTCGATGCCAATTGTCGCATAAATCTCCCGATCGATCCGATCAGCAAACCGGGCATATTGTGCTTTGATCGCCTCCAGTGGTTTCGGATTGATCGCGGGATACCCCACCGGGGGCTTGAGCCCGGCGCGGGTGACGATGCCGACCCCTTCTCCGGCATAGAGACGAAGCTTGCCGATCGTGTAGGGGGTGTGCTCGCGCGGGTTGCGCACCAGATCTGCCAGCCGATCGCTCACCGTGGCGACGATCGTACACCCCTTGGTGACATCGAGGTCGTCGTTGTCCATCTTGTCGGTCATCGTCCATGCGCACGCACCCGATACGCACCACGCCTCCAATGCCCGCCCAAACGCCAATGCGGCACTCACGCCCGTGGTGTAACCTCGGCGAAGGGTGCTCACGGGGTGTGCCTTGTGGTGACAGATGCTATCTCATTAGGAGGCGGGACTTCCCTCCCGTACAATAGTGCCCTATTCAATTGAGACATTTTACGGGGCTAAAGCCCCTGCTCCTTGTAAACCCGCATGGCGATTCGGTTTTCGGTGATCGCTTTGTTGTCGCGGATCGCTCCGAGGATCTCCACCCACTTCTCTCGATCGAAGGTGTGGGTGTGCTTGAGCCAAAGCTTATCATTGGGTGCGGGGGCGTTGATCTGCGCCACTTGGCGATATCGACACGCCCCTTGGCAGAGGCTTCGGCTCACCTTGATCCGTCGCTCGCCGGTGTGCAGACCCATCTTCGTGACCACCTTCCTCAGCCAGGTTGCCTTCTCGGCTGTACCTGCCTTGGCGCACCGCTCATCGGAGCAGATGTAGACGATGGCGTGGTAGTGCATGATGGGCTTATTGGGATCGAGCTTTTTGGGCTTGCAGGCGTAGCCCTCGACCACTTCGCTTCCCATGAGGTTGCGGGTTGATGTGCTTTTTGTTTCGTCCATGGATCACCCTTTGGGATGGTTTTTGGTCGATGCGACAAAGGAGCGCCCCACCCACGAAGTGGGTGCTTGCGTTCGCGACTGCCAGAGTATCGACCAAAAACCATCCCCCCTGCTATGTGCATAGTTGGGGATCAAAAACTTATTTTCCATTGTACCGCGTCTCCCCATCGTAGTCATGGATCGTCTTGTAGATCGCATGAAGCGTGGCGACCACTTGCGGTGAGCCGCCAAAACGACCCTCCATGATGATTGAGGGCACACCAAATGCCTCGGCAAATTTCCGACCGTACGCCTTGGACTCGACGACATTGACGAAGCCGACTGGAAACAACAACAACGCCACCCGGCTCAGATCCACCCCCTCGGAGAGCAAGGTATTGATCGCCGCATAGATGAACGTCGGGGCATTGCCACACGCGAGGATCATCGGCGCATCTCGGTGGCGACGGATCGCCTCGACTACGGCGGCATAGCTGCGGGTCGTGCCGTTGGCCTTGGCCGACTCGAAGGCAAACGGCTCGTTGACATAGCACACCGCTTCGTTGCCATAGGTGTCGAGGTAAAAGGTGCTCAATCCCACTCGGATCATGTTGACATCGAGGATGATCCGTGCCCCCTCGGTCAGCAATCCTCGGATCCGCCCCACCGCATCGGGGGTGAAATGGATGCTCTCGAGCACCGCATCGAAGCAGCTTGTCGTATGGATCAGCCGTTCGATCACCGCTTGTTCATCGGGTGCAAACGTCCCAATCTTTGGATAATCCCGATCAAGCTCTTGACGGATCGTCTCAAACGATCGCACCGATATATCCGCCCCGATGGCGACGGGGGGCTCTTGGAGCTCGAAGAGGACAGGCTGCTTAGACGGCATGGGGATCCTTGGTGAAAAAGTCGATCAACAGTGTCATGTATCGTCGCACCGTCGGGATTTTGCCCTCAGTGATCTTCTCGCCCGCAAAGCCCAAATCCTCAAAGGTCATCATCGTCCCCTCTTCAGGGATCGCCTCGGTACTCATCCCGATCTTGGGGCGCATGTAGACGGTGGTGGTGGGCAGCTCCTTGTCGAGCAGCGGCACGATCTGCAGCTGACTCTCTCCGACACAGAGGGGTTTTTTGGCGTGGGCGGAGGCTTGGGAGAAGGAGGTCACTCCGGGGATCACGTCGCACGTTGCGTACAGTTCGGGGCGTTGCTCAGCGATCCGATCCAGCAGATAGTAGACCGTACTGTAGATCCCACTATCCCCCAGCGTCACGAAACACACACGGCCATGCTCTGCCAACGCCGCATAGAGTCTCTCCACCTGCGCCTGCCAATCCTCCTCGCGGAATCGCATCGGCGTATAGACCGGGAAGATCGGCCGCTCAAACCCTGCGCGTCTCATCAGGCTCTGTACGATCCGATACGTCAACGATCGATCGAAGCTCCCATCGCTGCTCTTGGTCGGCACACCGATCGCCTCGCAGTCCTTGAGGGCATTGAGGGCTTTGAGCGTGATCAGATCTGGATCACCGGGGCCGAGGGAGACCATGGTGAGTTGTTGGGTGTCTACCACATCGTTCCTTTGTTTCATTTGGGGCTGGGACTTCAGTCTCACTACTGCAGCTGAAGCCGCATCCCCCGTAAAGTGTTTCTTTTTTTGCAATGAATGTATCTTGCCGCGTAGGGTGTGCCATTGCACACCTTCCAACGACTACATTGTGGGAAAATTTTGATAATCGCCTTGTGATTTTGGTGTGCTGTTGCACACCCTACACAACTTTCACTATTCACTATTCACTATTCACTAAAACCGTCGCATCCCATCTTCGCCATCTCATCGGCAATGTTCCCGAAAATCATCTCCCGAATGCTCTCCAGCTCAATGAGGTTGAACCGATCCGAAGCACTCTGACTTGGGACGATCCGTGCGTCAAAATGCTCTGAGAGCTCTTCGGTGATCTCGGCCATGTCTTTGCGGTAGTGGTTGCCACTGACGAGGAGCATCGGGATGACTTGCACCTTTTCCACGCCCCCTTGCTTCATTTTCTCAATCAAGCTCTCCTTGACCACGTACCATGGGTAGGCTCCTTCGAGTGAGGCGGTGTAGTTGCCGCTGCTCAGTCGCTCCAGCAGCCCCTCAGCATAGCTCACCGAGGCCAATCCGGCACGGTCCAGCACCGGTACCCCGTGGATGATGTAGAGGTTGGCCTGATCGGGCTGGGTGATGGCATCATTGAGCCCTTTGAGTGATAGGGAGGTCTCTTTGGTCTTGTGGAGGATCGCGCGGGTGGCACGGATGTGGGCCATCGAAAAGGTACGGAACCCCTCGACGATCTTCAGCAGCACTTCGTGCTCATCGGTGGGGAAGAGATTGACCGAGGCGACCACGATCCGCTTGTAGCCCATGAGATCCACATCGGCCAGTACCTGCGGGAGGTTTCGGTACTCGGCTTTCTCATGGTTGAGTGCTTTGAGTACCATCCGCGAGGAGAAGGAGAGGTAGACATCTGCCTCGGGGAAGCGTCGCTCCACATCGCGCACCAGGGCACGGTACATCGCCTGCTCGATCACCGACCCAAAGGCGGCGAGGACGATCGCCGTCCCACGGTCATAATGGCGGTAGCGTTTCACGAGGCTTTGAGCTCGCAGAGGGTGAGTTGCTTGTCAAACAGCCGGGTGCACCGCCCCTTGTCCCATGCTTTGACTGCGGACAGCACGGCCATATCGATCACCGGCTCGAGGAGTACGACCAGCATATACGATCCGCCGAAGGCGAGGACGTTTTGGATGTTTTCGGCCCCGAAGCCTTGACCGTACAACGCCCAGAAGACTACCCAGCTCACGATCGCCCCTTCCCAGACGACGGAGAGTTTGAGGAGTTGGGTGTAGGTGAGGTCTTTGTATGCGACCCCCTCGGGGATGATCCGCTTGCGGGCACCGTAGAGGATCAGCATGCTCGCCAGCAGTGTGGTGATGTTGAGCCCAAACTGTGGCAGATCAAACGGCGCAAAAAAGAGCCCCTGCACCAGCAGTCCCCCCAACAATCCGATCATCGCCGGTGCGATCCCAAAGAGCAAGAAGAGCGTCGTCCCGAGGATCAAATGCACCTCGCTCACCCCCACGGGATAATGCGGCAGCACCTCAAAGCACGAAAAGACCGTCACGGTGCTGATGAGGGCTTTGATCCCAAACGACACCAGACCGTTTTCTTTGATGTTGTCATACGCCAGCTTGAGGCTGGCACCTACTACGCCCGCTCCGGTGGCGTATCCGAGAAACATTTTTGCGCCTACGACGACGCCCGGTTCGATATGCATGATGGTCTCCTTGTAATGTGTGATAAAAGTATACCCAATCTACAATATGGATTGAAAGAAATGAACAACCGGAACGGGAAGGCGTTGCCCGTCCTATTCTGGGCTGAAGCCTCCGATTCCGAAAGTCGCTATATTGTCGGCATACATGATGTTCTATCGGGAAGCGGGACTTGAGTCCCGCACTGTGCAGGGCTGAAGCCCTGCCTCCCAAAAAGTTACTTTGGTACTCAGTCAGGAAAAAAGAGGGGGAGAGGTCTTGTGCTCCGGCAGTCGATACGCCAGCATGTGATATTGGTAATGGCTGTCCAGACGTGCCAGCTTGTGCCACGTCGAGTATCTCGCGATGATCGCCAGCGAAAAATAGCGTTTTTTGTTGCCTCGGAGATATTTCATGGGGCAATTGTAGCCGATGGAGGCTTAAGCCCAAATCCGTACAGAGCACACGCATGGTTTTGTACGATGGTGTCTCCACATCTTGGATGTCACACCCCCCGCTGAAACGCCCCTTCCATCGCAAAAACATAGCAATTTGTTTACAATCTACTTTAGACTGATCTTTTAGGTGTAACAACAGTGTTTCGTGCTATCATTTCATGTGTGAGAGACGAAAATGCTGTGTTTCACAATAATTAAACAAAGAAGGAGTATCAGTATCATGGATTTAAATATAGGAGCGTTGACCAGTCAAGGGGAGAGTATCCTCGCGGACTTCACAAAGAAAATGGGGCTCGACGGTGCCCTGATCGCTACATCAGAGGGTCTGGAGATGGCAAGCCATTTCAACTCAAACAAAGAGGCAGATGCCATCGCAGCCGATATCGCCTCTCTCCTCTCCATCATGACCGGAGGGCTGCTGGTCAATACCCAATCTGGACCCCTCAAAGAGATGATCATCACGGCAGAGCAGGGCTCCATCGCCATCAAAGACCTTGGTGGTGAGATCGCCTTGGGTGTTGTCGCGCCGGAGGGCTACAAGATGGGTGTGTTGAATATTGCCCTGAAGAAATTTGTAGACGAGTTGCAAGCACTCTGATCGACCAAGAGTGCACAGAGAGGCTTGTCATACGGTCAGAGTGTTTCGACACGGTATCGTGTGATTTTTGAAAAACTTTATTTCGTATTTTTTATTCGTATTCGATAAGGAGAAACCCAGTGGGAGAACGATTAACAATGGCACAAAACGCAGTAGCAGAAGCAGAAGCAGCCCTCAATGCAATGAAAAGCGGCGAGATCGATGCCGCAGAATTTTACAAACAACTCATGGCCGTCTTGGCAAACATTGAGGTCACCAATGAAGACCTCAAGGGGGTGACCCCACAGTTGCTCGGCTTTGTAAACGGACTGATTCGCAATCTAAAGTAACCACCAAAATAGGGGGTATGCAGCGTGCATCCCCTTTGGTTTTGGGATGGTGTCTCATCATATCACGTGATCAGACACAATCTCAAACAGCCAGAACGCGCAATCAAAACACAGGAGGATTGGAGATGGAGACGACGCTCAAGCAGATTTTGGATCAGGCATGGGAACGTGCCCAAGACTACGATGGACTCACCGCCATGTACAGCATCGATACCGAACAAACCAAAATGAAACACAAGGTGCTGGATGTGTCGCACAACCGATCGTCCTTCCTCGCACACATACAAAAACTCTTTCATACGATCCGGGAGGATGACTTCGAAATGCTCTTGGTCGATCTCGATGAGCGCATTGTTTGCAAAAAAATCGACCCCTCCAAGGTGATTGTATTTGTCGCACACAAAGAGATGTCTCTGGGGAAGATCTTTACGCTGCTTCGGAGCGTCCACGCGCAAGGAGACGCGAAGTAAGCGATGGAAGATACGATCGAAATATCCAATCGTTACTACACGATTGTGACAGAAAAAACAGCACCGGGTCAGGTCGATAGTACCATACATGGTGGACACGCCCAAGGGCAAAAGTACATTGGGACGTATAGCGCAGGTCGTCACCGAAAGTGATGAGGGGGAGCCTCTCAAGCTCCAGACACTGCATAAAAAAATATTGTCCACATTTCTGCGGCTCATCCATGCCCATCGCAACGACACCGAAGCGCAGATCATGTCGCTGATAGCGGAGGCCTTCCCGATGCCTCAGGCATCCGCATCGACCGAAGAGCACGGAGAGGAAGAGGCGTGGCACACCCTGTGCAGACAGCATCTCCCGAGTGCCATCTCCGCTGCGTACAAGCAAGAGGGAGAGCGGCTCCTCCAGTACCGTCACCCGACACACTCTGCACACCATGACGCACAGTGTATCGTCTCTATTCAGAAATTTTTTGCGCAGGTGCGGGATGAGATTGTCGCACGTGTGGGGTCGGCATCCATCACGACGCTCACCACCGAGTCGCACCACTGTTTCGTCGTGCATGTGGATCCCCAAACGACCCTGTTTGTCATGGCGCCTTTGGGGTCACTCGGGATCTACATGAAGCACATAGAGCGGCTCAGAGACGTCGTCCAAAAGTATCCGAGATAAAAAGAGAGAGACTGAGCATGCTGCACGGCGCGATACACCGACTCACACAAACCATACGCAAGCAGATCGACTATGATGCGATGATGTGCATCGGTGCAGAGATGTACAAAGACTCCATGATCGTCAGCAATGGGGATGGCTCGAAAAAACGGCATCTTTTCCCCCGGCCGATCCCCAAGAGCATTGTCCACACGGTCCTCAAGTCTCTCCAGCCCCGTATCGTCAATGACGTGGACGCGAGTTGCCTCTACCACCCCGAGAGCGACAATCCTTTCGCGTACCGTATGGACAGGATGGCGGTCATACCCTGCGGGGCTCATGAGAGCGCACGCGCCCCGGCCATCCTGGTCCTGTACCGGGAGAAGCGGGGGGACAATGGCTTCAAGAAGGAGGAGATCGAGAGCATCCAAAAGGTGATACGGGATCACATCGCCCTCAACCAAGCCCTGCATCAAAAGGTCTTGCGGAGGCTCCTCCCTACCGATCCTTCCACGGCAGAGTCGCATCATCTGAAGTATGAGTTGGATCAAGCCAATCGATTTTTTTCGTCGGTGGTCCACGACATACGGACACCGATGAACGCCGTGATGGGGTTTTTGGAGCTCCTGGAGGATGAGGTGGTGGGGCAGCACAAAGAGTATGTCCACGCAGCATACCAAAGCAGCGAGATGGTGACCGCCCTCATCAACGATGTGCTCGATTTCAACAAGATCGCCATGGGGAAGATGGAGATCAATGCCCACTACTTCTCGCTCTTGGATGTCGTGAAAAATACCGCATTGCTCTTTTATCACACGGCGGTCAAAAAGGGGATAGACTTCATCATCTATGTCGATCCCAAGATCCCCTACCTCATCAAATCAGACCCGTTTCGCATCAAGCAGGTTTTGAACAATCTGTTAAGCAATGCCATCAAGTTTACCGATGCGGGGGGGATGGTCACTATGGAGTTTGGGTACGAGTCGGCGGAGGATACGCTGATCTGCAAAGTCTCGGATACCGGCATCGGCATATCCAAAGAGGCGCAGCAGTCCATCTTCAGCCCCTTTACGCAGGCGAGCAGTGCGACATCGAGCCACTACGGTGGGACAGGCTTGGGGCTCACCATCTCCCGACAATTGGTGCGTCTCCTTGATGGAGAAATCTTTCTTGAGAGTGCGCCAAACAAAGGGTCTGAATTTCGCGTCCATCTGCCGTGTGATTCCATCGAAGATACCGGGATCTCTCTCGAGGTAGAGCGCGATGCGTTGCCGAAGGTCTATCTCATCGATGGGGCATTGAGCCACAATCGATACATCATCTATTTTGAAAGATATTTTGAAGCCTTGGGCATCGCACATGAAGTGATCCATGAGGAGGATGCGCTGCACCATACCGATGCAGCGCACAACATCTACGTCGCCATGAAGCTCGATTATTCCAGCACTCTCTTCCATGATTTGGTCGCGGTGCTGAAGGGTCGCCTGATGATTCTCGAGACCGATATGCGTACGGATGTCGTCCACTTCCCTCCCGAAGTCTTGGTGCTGGAGATGCCCATCTTCCCAGATACGATCTTGGATGCGCTGATGACAATCGCCCGAGGGGATACCCTCCCTACCGATGACAGGGCACCGCAAGCCCCCATCCCCAACCGTGAAAAAGTCATACTGATCGCCGATGACAATCTGATGAATTTGAAACTGGTAGAAGAGATTGTGCGCAAGCTCGGTTTTGCATCGGAGGTGGCCAAGAACGGCCAAGAAGCTGTCGATATTTTTCGGGAAAAAGGGGACCGTCTGGATGCGATCCTTATCGATCAAAATATGCCGATTATGAACGGTACGGATGCCATCCAAATCATCCGCTCACTGCCCGGAGGCGCCCAACCCTCCATCTATGGCTTGACAGGAGACAGCGATGAGCAGGCAAACCGAGAGATGCAAGAGGCGGGTGCCGATGCTATTTTGCACAAGCCGGTTCGGCTCAAGGCGTTGCGAAGCGTACTGAATTCAGCTTAAGATCAAATTAATATTGTATAATTTATGGGAACTCAGTTTGATGAGTTCACATATTTTTATCAAGGAGACGATGTTATGGATATGAACAATATCGAAGGTATCGTGGATGACATGATGGGAATCAACGGCGCGATGGCTGCGGCGGTGATCGACTGGAAGAGTGGGATGACACTGGGCATGCGGTCACGGGGTGATTTCAATGTCGAGATAGCAGCCGCCGGCAACGCCGAAGTGATCAAAGCGAAGATGGCGACCATGAAGAGCTTGGGCATCTCAAGTACGATCGATGACATCCTCATTACGCTCACCGATCAATTGCACATCATCACCCTCTCTGACGAGCAGCCTGAGCTGTGTCTCTATTCAGTAATCGATGCTGAGAAGGGCAACCTGGCCCTGGCCCGAAATCGCTTGCACGCTCTCGCGAAGTAGCGAAAACGTTTGCAAACACCATTCCCTTTTTATTAAGAATTTGATACAATAGACTACTTAATAGAGAGGGGTTGGATCATGAGTGTATCCCATATCAAAGCATCCTTGGCACGCTCCTTGGGGAACAAGAGAGATGTCATCGAGATTCTCAAGGCCTATACAGGCTCGGATCATGTCGATCTCCTGTGGTATGATGAGGGGGAGGATGCCTTTGTCAACCGAATCAACCACGAAAAAATCCCCCTCAAATTTTTGGCCGACGATATCGACAGCATGCTGGGGGAAGCCTACCAAAAGGGAACGCCCTATTGCAGTACGCATCTTCAGTATGAGACCCACTACAATGT
>WFMQ01000130.1 GCA_015488995.1 Nitratifractor sp.
ATTATATCCTATATTATATTTATGAATAAAAAATTCTACTGATAAATTAAATAAATCATTAAATTTTAGTAGTGCATAGTTCTTAATATTCATTTTGTACTTCTAGCTATTCATTCAAGGAACATTTTAGCACGTTCTACCCAAAAATACAACATTAACAGTACATCTAAAATGTCCGTTAAAAATAAAAATATAGACAAATCAGCATACGTGTTAGAAGTTTTGCGAATTGTCATCAGTATCCTTAAACAAAAAGTGTCCATTTTGTACGGAAATATTAAATAGCAGGACACAAATGTCCGTTATTTGTCTGAAAATGGGTTAAAAGGACACAATGTCTCTGAAGCGGGAAGATTATCCTATGGAGCCGAGGGCACCTTTACCTCTTGCGGTCGAAAACTCCCAACATCTTGTACAGCCAGCACCCCAGGCAAAACCCCAGTGCCGACTCAAGCAGTGCGGCGATCAGCAGTAACACCATGAGCACCATCGCTACATGGAGCCATCCAATCATGTGTGCAACCAGCCCGGCAACCGCCATCACCAATCCCAACCATGCGGCAAAGAGCTTGGGCGCCGCGTCGATGTAGCTTGGCTGAAGCCATCGGTGGCGGATCCAAGTCGCACCGGAAGCAAACGGACTCATTTCACACCGAAACACCCGTGAGAAAAAGTCAAAACTCAACAGCACCAACCAACCGATCCACCCCGTGAAGAGGTACCCCGTGACCGATACCACCACAAATGCACCGACGATTCGGGCGACCCGCTCATCCGCAGTGACTCCCGATATAGGACAACTTGACATGGCACACTCCATTTTTTGGATATTACGATATTATACTATTATTGATTATAAGAAAAGATAAAATAGATAAATAAGTTTTATCCTTAATGTGCCGGGAGGGGAGTGTCCTACACAAACACTTCTGGCGGAAAGGCGACGGGGATAGGCGTGTAGAGATGGAGGGTCATCTCATCCGTGGTGCTGTTTTTGTAGAGCTGGTACGGAACATAGAGGAACCGTGCCCCCAGAGTCTCGCCCCGTTTGTTCCGCTCCTCGAGATGGATACGGATGCCGCTTTCAGTTTGGGCGGTGTAGGCTTCGGGGATGCGTACCCGAGTCGCGATGGCGAGGGCGGCGATGTCATCCGTTTCGACCGTCTGTGTCTTCAAGAGATCCACAAGTGTTTCATACTCGAGGTCGTGGTCATCATTGGCATCACGCTCAAGATGTGCGATCGTCCCCGTATCGTGCAGTTTCAACGCAAAGGGGGTGAATCCCCCCTCCGTCTCTATCAGAGATTTTGCCTCCATCACCGCACGATTTACCAGCTCAAACAGGGCATCTTCGTCCACCGGTCTCTCCCCGCTCTTGGATCCGCTATACGGCATAATAGGTCGCTTTCGGGTGATAGACGACCAGGGCACTCGTCGTCTGCTCCGGGTGCATCTGATACGTCTCGCTCAGTTCGATTCCATACTCTTCAGGCTTGAGGAGGTCAAAGAGGAGGCGGTTTTGTTCGAGATCGGGGCAGGCCGGGTAGCCGAAGCTGTAGCGAGCACCCGGATAGCGGCGCATTCGCACATCACGAAGCGTCGCCCCCTCGTCTTCGGCCAAAATCCCCAGATCCATCCGGATCTGTTTGTGCGCCACCTCGGCCAGGGCTTCGGCCAGCTCCACCGAGAGGCCATGTACCATCGAGTACTCGAGGTATTCGCCCCGGTCGTAGAGCTCTTTTTCGTAGGCGGAAAATTTCGCCCCCGCACTCACACAGGTCATCGCCAGCGCATCGTGCCGATCGTGGGCAAAAAAGTCACTCAGTGCCCGGTGGGGCTTGCGTCGCTGACGGGGGAAGTGGAAACGCCCAATCGCTTGGTTTTTCACCGATTCAAACGGCTCCCGGTTGGCATTGGCATCGACATTCCACCCCTCTTCGGGATCAAAAATCAGTAGATCCTGATCGTCACTGCGCACCGGGTAGTAGCCGTAGAGGATCACAGGCTCCAGCAGCCCCTCGTCGATGATCTGCCGTTTGAGGCGTTCATACGCTGGGTAGACTTTGGTCTCGAGGAGCTGGGCATAGGCTTCCTGGGTCATCCCTTTGGATTTGTAGCCCCAGTGCATCTTGATGACGCTCTTTTGGTTGACCCAGCCAAAAACGATCTCCGGGTCAAGGTGCGCCCCCGTCATCGCCCTGCGTCCCCAGAACGGAGGGGTCGGAACTGGGACACGCTCCGGCATGGAGAGCGCGGCAAAGGGGGGGATGATTACCTCTTTTTGTGCTTTGGGTTTGGCCACCTCTTTGCCGTCGCTGCCGAGGTTGGTATCAAGCGGTTGGCTCGTGTCCTGCTCCCACGCTTCGATCCGGCTCATAGCGATCACGCCATCAAACGCATCCCGACAATAAAAGATCGGCCCCGCATAAATCGGCCGGCAAAACTCATCGACAAACCCTTTGGTCAGAGCCGCCCCGCCGAGGAGTACCGGTGTGGTGATCCCCTGCGCCGCCATCGCTTCGAGATTGTCGCGCATGACGGCGGTGGACTTGACCAGCAGGCCGCTCATGCCAATGGCTTGGATGCTCTGACTCTGCGCGACCTTGAGGTAGTCATCGAGGTCGCACTTGATCCCGATGTTGACCACCTTGAAGCCGTTGTTGGAGAGGATAATATCGACGAGGTTTTTCCCCACATCGTGGACATCCCCTTTGACCGTACCGATCACCAGTGTGGTGTCGGTCGCCTTCTCCTGCTTGGTGAGATAGGGATTGAGATAATCCACCGTTGCCTTCATCGTCTCGGCCGACTGGAGGACAAAGGGCAGCTGCATCTGCCCCGAGCCAAACAATTCCCCGATCACCTTCATTGCGTCGATCAGGATCTCATTGACGATTGTATCGGCTGGGATATGGTGGCGAGCCGCTTCGACCAGCGGGATCATCCGATCCTTGTCCCCATCCATCAGGAGGCGGGCAATCTTCTCTTCGTCGTTCATCGCTTCATACGCTTCATCCACCGCCTCAGTATCGACCGTCTTGTCGGAGAAATGCTCGATAAAACGGAACAGAGACTGATCGTCCGGATCGAACAGAAGCTCCTCACACACAGCGATGTCCTCGGGCTCCATTTTGGCCAGGGGGATGATGTGCTTGACATTGATGATGACCGAAGTGAGCCCAGCCTCGATGCAGTGGTGGAGGAAGATTGAGTTGAGATACATCCGGGCGTGCTTGTCCAACCCAAAGGAAATGTTGCTCAGCCCCAGGGTCGTCCCCACCTCCGGGTACCGCTTACGCAAGGCAGCGATCGCATCCCGGGTCTGGATCGCCGCATCGCGGTACTCCTCATCCCCTGAACCGACAGTGAAGGTGAGGGTGTCGATGATGAGATCGGACGGGCGCAGACCGTGCCGTTCTGTCGCCCGACGGATCATCCGCTCGGCGACGGCCACCTTGGCTTCGGTGGTCTTGGCCATGCCGGTCTCATCGATCGTCAGGAGCACGAGTGCCGCACCGAAGCGTTTGGCAAGCCCACAAATGGCATCAAATCTCCCTTCGCCGTCTTCGAGGTTGGCGGAGTTGATGATGGGACGGCCGCCGATCTGCTTGAGGGCGGCTTCGATGGTACCGACACGGGTGGCATCGGGCATGAGCGGGAGGGGGATCTTTTGGTTGTAGAGCCCCATGACGATGTCCATGTCTTTGGCACCATCCCGCCCGGCAAACTCGACGTTGACATCGAGGACGTGGGCACCGTCACGCACCTGCGCCTGGCCGACGGTCAGCGTCCCTTCGTAGTCTTCGGCGAGGATCAATTCCCGGAAGGCTTTGGAGCCGGTGGCATTGCTCCGCTCGCCGATGAGCAGGGGTGCGGGCTCCTGGAACAGATCGGTTGTGTGGAAGAGGGAGGCGACCGCCGGGGCACTTGAGCCGCTGGGTTTGCGCGGGGTGTGCCCCTCAAGCACCTTGGAGAGGGCGAGGATGTGCTGGGGGGTCGTCCCGCAACACCCTCCGACAAAGGACACACCGTCAAACGCGGTAAACTCCAGCTCCTTGGCGGCAAACTCATCAGGCCCCATGGGATAGTAGGTAAACCCACCCCGGTTTTGGGGCAGTCCGGCATTGGAGTGGATCGAGAGGGGGAGCGCGGCCTGTTCGCTCAGGGTCTTGAGATGCTTTTTGACTTGATCGGGGCCGGTGCCGCAGTTGAACCCCAACGAGAGGAGATCAAAGGGCTCGAGGATCGACACGATCGTCGCCGCATCGGTACCGATGAGCATCGTACCACTGAGCTCGATGGTGACCGAGACCATGATTGGCACCTCGACACCCCGCGCTTCCGCCGCATCGTTGCAGGCGTGGATCGCTGCTTTGATCTGGAGGGGATCCTGGCACGTCTCGAGAAGGAACACATCCACCCCACCGTCGATCAATCCCTTGGCCACTTCGACATAGCCAGCGTGCATCGCATCGTAGTGGATATGCCCCAGCGAGGGGAGTTTCGTCCCCGGCCCGATGGAGCCGAGGACAAAACGGGGTTTCTCCGGCGTGCTGTACGCGTCACAAATCGTTTTGACCAGTTCCGCCCCCTGCTTCGAGAGCGCATACGCCCGATGCCCCATCCCGTACTCATCCAACACCCACGGCATGGTACCGAAGGTATTGGTCTTGATCATATCGGCTCCCGCCATGGCGTAGCGTTTGTGGATGCGTCCGATAATTTCAGGGGCTGTGGCGTTGAGCAGTTCGTTGCACCCCTCTTGGGAGGCACCTGCTTCATCCTGCCACGCTTCATCGGGGACTTTGAGATCCTGAATCTGCGTCCCCATCGCCCCATCGAGGATCAGATAACGCTCGGTGATGATCTGTTCGATCTGGTGGCGGGTGGTCACAAGAGTTCCTTTGGCGGGGTTTTATACGCGTAGGGTGTGCAACCGCACACCAAAATCACAACACGATTTGTCCAAGAAACCATGCCATTTGACCGTTGGAAGGTGCGCAATCGCGCACCCTACGCGAATAACAAAATTACAGTACGTTCTTCGCTTCGTTCAGTGCCGCAATCACTTCGTCAATGTTTGCTTTGGGAATATGCACTTTCCAATCGGGCTCATCGCTGCTCCCACTGAGGAAAATACCAATACTGGCGACCGGCTCACTTTTCGCGCCATAGGGCTCTTGGAGGGTTGCTACCTCTATTTTACCGTTCTGGGTTCCGCTCAGGGCGATGGTAGTAACTGCTTGACTTGACTTGCTCATTGTTTCTCCTTTTGTGTTTGGTTGTTCGCTTATTATACCAAAATAATTCGTTTGTCGTCATATCTCCGACGCGTTGGGTGTGCAACAGCACACCCAAATCACATTGCGAATGTCAATGGGCACCTCTAAAAATGTTTTTTGCCCGATACTCTGGCAGTCGCAAATGCAAGCGCCCATTTCATGGGTTGAGTGCTCCTTTGTCGCATCGGACAAAAAACATTTTTAGAGGTGCCCAATATATATTTGGAGCGGGGATTGCCATGGACGGGACTGAAGTCCCTACTCCAAAATTCCTAATGTGCTTGCGCCAAAGCGCAAGCACTACCGTTCCATCGCCACCACCCCACTGCGGACAATCTCGATGGGATTGTAGCGTTTGGTAGCGGTGATGAAATGTTTGATCCGCATCGGCTCATCGGCGGCCATGGCGATCACCATGTTTTCTCCGACATTGACAATCCCGCCATTGTAGGCGGCGCACAGGGTCTGGATATCACTCAGCTTCTCTTCGATCGGAAATTTGACCAGCACCATCTCTTTCTCGACCATCTCGGAGTGCTCGATGACTTTGAGGGTAGGGATGAGTTTGTGGAGTTGTTTGGTGATTTGCTCGATCACCCGCTGGTTGCCCCGGGTGACGATGGTCATGTGGGACAGGTCGGTCTCGGGGATGGGGGCGACGGTGAGGGTCTCGATGTTGTACCCCCGTCCAGCGAAGAGTCCAGAGACCCGTGCAAGCACCTGTGCTTCGTTGAGGACGACCACCGAAATCACTCTGCGTACGGTTTCCATCAGCTCTCCTTGTGTTCGAGTAACATATTGTAAAGTGCCCCACCAGCGGGCACCATTGGGAGGACATTTTCGAGGCGATCGACGGCGACATTGATGAAGGTCACTTTGCCCCCCTCAAGTGCCGCGTCGAGTGCCGCGTCAAACTCTGCCTTGGTCGTCACATCGTAGCCCGCTCCACCGCACGCTTCGGCGAGGAGTTTCCAGTTGGGCTGATAGCTCAGATCGGTCTCGGCATACCGTTTGTCGTAGAAAAACGTCTGCCACTGACGTACCATCCCGAGGAAATGGTTGTTGAGGATGACATTGATCACTGGCAGTTTGTTCTCAGCGGCGGTGACGAGCTCTTGGACGTTCATCAGGATCGAGCCGTCGCCGGTGATGTTGATGACGTGCTTGTCGGGGCAGGCGACTTGG
Organism: Nitratifractor sp.; assembly: GCA_015488995.1. Taxonomy (GTDB): domain Bacteria; phylum Campylobacterota; class Campylobacteria; order Campylobacterales; family Sulfurovaceae; genus S017-3. The sequence continues at coordinate 6,468 of WFMQ01000130.1, forward strand.
GCACCGATGGCGGCGGGGAAGCCGTATCCCATCGTCCCGAGACCGCCGGAGTTGATCCATTGGCGCGGACGGTCGAAGGGATAAAACTGAGCCGCCCACATCTGGTGCTGCCCCACATCGGAGGTGATGACCGCATCGGCACCCACCTTCTCTCCGATCCGCTCGATCACCCACTGGGGTTTGATCACCTCATCGCTGTCGTGGTAGGTCAACGGATGGAGCTCGTCGTATCGCTTCAGGATGTCACGCCAGACGTGATAACGCTCCGGCTTGATCCGCGCTTCGAGGTGGCCAATGAGCTTCTCGACGACAATCTTAATATCACCCACGATGGGATAATCGACATCGACTAACTTGGCGATGTTGGCCGGATCAATGTCCACGTGGATCACATCAGCATATTTGGCAAACTCACTCAGCTTCCCCGTCACCCGATCGTCAAAACGGGCACCGAGGGAGATCACGAGATCGGTCTCACTCATCGCCATATTAGAAGCGTAGTTCCCGTGCATCCCGAGCATCCCGAGCAGCAGTGGGTTGTCTGCACCCATGACCCCCCGTGCCATCAGCGTTTCGACGGCCGGCATCTGGCTGATCTCAGCCAAACGACGCACGACCTCTGTGGCATTGGAGAGGACAACACCCCCGCCGAGGTAGAGCAGGGGTTTTTTGGCCTTGAGGATCGCTTCGGCTGCTTTTTTGATCTGCCGTTCGTTCCCTTTATAATTGGGTTTATAGGTCGGCAGATGCACGTCGGCTGGGTAGACAAACTCAGCGATCTCACCGGTGATGTCTTTGGGGACATCGACCAGCACCGGCCCCGGACGGCCGCTGCGAGCGATGTAAAAGGCCTCTTTGAGGATGCGCGGCAGATCGGCGATGTCGTGGACGAGGTAGTTGTGCTTGGTGCACGCACGCGAGATCCCCACCGCATCGACCTCCTGGAAGCCATCGGTGCCGATCAGGGAGAGGGGCACTTGACCGGAGATCACCACCAACGGCACTGAGTCGGTGTAGGCTGTCGCCAGCCCCGTGACCGCATTGGTAAAGCCCGGTCCACTCGTGACCATCGCCACCCCCACATCCCCGCTGGCACGGGCATAGCCGTCGGCGGCATGCACCGCTGCCTGCTCATGCCGGGTCAAAATGTGCTCGAAATCGTTTTGCTTATAGATCTCATCGTAGACGTTCATGATCGCCCCGCCGGGATAGCCGAATACCTTCGTCACCCCTTCGGCGATGATCGCCTCGATGATCATCTGCGCACCGCTTATTTTCATCGCGTACTCCAGTGTATTGATTGAGAGTGATTATAGCGAAAAATGCTTAGCGGGATAAGATTAATATCCTTATGTTACAATGCCGTCAATCCAATTCAGGCTTGAATATGCGTAATTATCTTATCCTCTTTCTGGCAGGGTTTTCTCTCTTTCTGACTGCGTGTGGCACCGATAATACCCAACAAGCCACCCTCCTCTCCGGTACCAAACCAGCTCTGCGATATAACGCCCATCAACTCCCCCCCCAAGCCAATCCCACCGACGAGCGCATCCGTCTCCTCAAAGCCCAAACCGATGCCAAAGCCCGTCTCGCCGAGATCGAAGCCCATAAAGCCGAGCAGATCAAGAAACTCGAAGCCGAACGCGCCATCACCGCCGCCAAGATCCAAGCCCAAACCGCCCAAACCGTCAAAAACCTCGAGCTCCAACAAGCCCAAAGCACCAACACGGCCAACACCCAGATCGCCTCCACCAAGGCTCAAGCCGAGATCGCCACCGAAAAGGAACGCCAAAAAACCGCCATCGCCCGCCAGCACGAAGAGATTGCCTTTTACCGCCAGCTCCTCATCGCCGGGGCGATCCTCTTGTTCCTATTTATGCTTCTGATCTATCTCCTCTACCGCCACCGCCAAAGTCTCAAACTCAAACTCCACGAAGACCAACTCCGCCAACAAGCCTACCTCGAAGCAAGCCGCCAGCACCACGAAAAAGTCACGAAGCTTCTGGATATCATCGCTGATGAAGGGGTGGATAAGGGGGTCAAAAAGGAGCTGACAAAGGTGCTGAAGGATCAGGATACAGGGGCGGTGAAGCTGTTGGATGCGTAGAGTCCGCCTCAAACACGTGCTTCACCCTGCCCTCACAACACAAACGGGTACTGCTGCATCGGCATACCCCTATCCTCAATCTTTAATATTGAATTTGGAATCGTAATGTTTTTTTACTCTGGCAGGCCACTTTGCATGGAGATATATGAGGATGTTTTCCCGTTGGGTTTTGCTGAGTTTCCCTTTGAATGGAGGCATACCACCTCCACCATTGGCGATCCGTCTCAACAGAGCCGACGGTGCATGATGCCCGACATGCCGTGTGCCGTTGAGTGAGGGGTACCGCCCTTTCCCCTCGGCATGTTTTCCGTGACACACAGCACAGTTGCGTGCAAACAACTTCCTCCCCTCTGCGATGCGAGTACGGTGACCCCATCCCTGCATCAGAGGATAGGCCTCTGCTGAGAATTTTCCATGCCTTCCGTGGCTTTGATCGTAGCCGTGTGATCCGTGCATCGCCTTCATCATCTTCCCTCGATGTTCTGATGCGCCACCATAGGCATACAGTGACTGCATAGCCACAATCACACTACCGACTGTCACCACTCTTTTGAATGTCTTCATGTTCTACTCCTCGCCGATGGAAGCATGGCATCGATCACCATGGTGCGTATCACCCCTTGGGGGGGCTGAAGCCTCCGATTCCGAACCCGTATCCCTATCATCATCATGGCCATTCAACTCACCGTCCACTGCCCCATCATGCCGTGATCCTCATGCTCGAGGAAATGGCAGTGGTACATATAGGGGTTGTTGTCGTCGGCTGTGACACCATCATCGGGAATCACGATGACGAATTTAAGGCTGCTATTGGGTGGCATATAGACAGTATCTTTGTACGTACCTTTTTCATTTTCGGCTACTTTGGCAGGATCGTCGTCGCGTGAGATGACTCGGAAATGGGTGTCGTGGATATGAAAATTATGGTTCATATTGGTCTGGTTTATGATCTCCCACTCTTCTGTGTCCCCCCGGTTGAGTCTCTCATTGATGTAATCCATATCCATCGATTTGCCGTTGATGGTAAATGTCATGCCATTCATGTCACTACCAGAGCCATTCATACCTCCAGACCCATTCATGTCATTCGTACCGCTCATCCCTCCCATGGCCATATCGAGGACAAATTTCCGCTTCTGTGTCGTCTCAGGAATTGCCCCAAGTGAGATCAGCTGAGCCGGTAACGTGGTGGCGACCGATGCTGCTTGGTTCACCTCAACCGTCAGGAAGGTTTTATCGTATCGGTATTCGTGCAGCGTAAACGATGTGCCGAAGTCACCGGTGAAATCGACGACGATCTCTGCGCGTTCTGCGGGAGAGAGTGTGATCCGGTTCATCTCGATTGGCTTCTCGAGCAGTGCGTTATCTGAAGCGATCTGCTTGAAAGGTTTGCCATCGCTGAAACCAAGCTCGTAGATGGTAGAGTTGGAGCCGTTGAGGATCCGGAATCGTATCTCTTTGTTCTCGGCAGAAAATGTGGGCTCAATCGCCCCGTTGGTGATAAAGGTATCCCCCACAAACCCCTTGTGAATCTGTTGTTCACTTGGAGAGTAGTTGATCCTCTTTTTGTCACTTGAGAAAACCCGATCCTGCAACACCAAAGGGATGTCATCGATCCCGTAGCGGTTGGGCAGATCGAGTGCCTTGATCTCATCCTCTTCGATGATGATCAGCCCAGCCAGCCCTTGGTAGACATGTTCAGCCGTTTTATGGAGGGTATGGGGGTGGTACCAGTTGGTGCATGCTTTTTGATCGACGGTATATTTCGCCGACCAGGTTTTGCCCACTGCGATGGGTTGGTGGGCGGTACCATCCATCTCTCCAGGCAGATGCATCCCATGCCCGTGCATGGTGGTCTCTTCTGAGAGTTGGTTGGTGAAGTTGATCGAGACAGTATCGCCTCGGGTGAGCAGCAGGGTCGGTCCGAGGTAGGTGCTATCGACAGCAAACGTTTGGGTTTGAATCCCTTCAAAGAAGGTATGCTTTGCCTCAACGATATTGAGATCGTAATGTTTGATCCCCCCTTTGTCTGTCGGCTTTTTTAGATCCGGGATCGGAAGCGATCCAAACGTACCCTTGGCTTGGGTGCTGTTGCATCCAGTCAGAAGATAGAGTGCCGTCACGCTGCTGAGAGATAAAAAGGTTCTTCGGGTCATGGTTTCCATGTTATTTGCTCCATATGATTGAATTGAAGTTAACCGTCAAATGCGTTTAACCGATGCAATCATATCGGCGCATCGTGCATGGAGCGTGCAAACATATTTAGAGTCAGCCCCCTAACACTCGAATCTTAGATGCCAGGTGAACAGAATCGCTTATTTTGCTAAGCCCAAATCCGTAAATAGAAAATCTGCAGTAGCTGTGATGCTCGTGTTCGTGGGGTGTGTGCAAAATCTAAGTCGCACCCGATGCGACACATTATTGAAATACAAAGAAGCTATAATCATCTCGACACATTTTTAGGAGAAACGTAATGAAGCACATGGGAATATTATGGGTCTTGAGTATGATGGTGCAGGGAGGGGAAGGGTCTCTCTATACACAACAGGCGGAGAAGGTGATGAACCGTTTTCTCTCTCTCCTTCAGCATGACAGCTACGAGATTAGTGCTCGGAAGGTCGTGCCACTGATGCATCGGAGCTTGCTGGATCGGAGTGGGAAGCGGCTGGATGATGATACGCTTAGATTTTCCTTCAAAAAAGCGCACCAAAATGCGCAACACTATGCCTACCCTGTCCAGATCACCCGGGTGCAGAAGCTCCGGACGACCGGGGTGGGGCATGGGCGCACTTACCAAAAGGGGGTGGAGTACAAATACTGGATCCGCAAGCGAAAAGGGGAGATAGGGATGCCCGCTCCACTCGTGCTGTTTTTCCCGCGTGGAGAGGCGGTGCAGCCTAAGCTGAGCTATGTGGGGAGCTTGTGAGCGTCTCTGAAACATTTACGACATACAGGTCGGGTACAATATGTTCCAAAGACACCAAGGAGTATATATGTTGCAGAGAATCATCACGAGTATGGTACTGATCGGCGCGATACAGGCGGGCACCATGACGCAGGTGAATCAGGCGTACAAAGCCGGGAAGTATCAACAGGCACTGCATGGCTATACCGAGGCGGCCAAACAGAAAAACGGAGAAGCACTGTACCGTATCGGGCAAATGTATGCTTTTGGCAAAGGGGTGAACAAAAATCCACAGAAGGCACGAGAATACTATCTCAAATCCGCCGAAGCGGGCTATGCGAAAGCTCAGTATGATATGGCGGTACTCTACCGATACGATCAGCAGTTTGACCGGATGAAAGCGCTCCTCGGAGATGCGATCAAACAAGGGTATGCCCCGGCCATGAATTTCACGGGGTTGCTCTACTTCAAGGGGGAAGGGGGCTACTCTCAAGCGTATGACCAAGCGCTGGCCTGGTACCACAAAGCCGCCGAAGCCGGATCGGCCACCGGGATGTACAATGTCGCCAAAGCCTACGAAAAAGGGTACGGTGTCACAGCTGATTTTGCCAAGGCACTGACCTACTATCTCGCAGCGGCCAAAGCCGGGCACGGCCCCTCCCAGTCCATCATGGCTCACGCTTACGAGAGAGGCAACGGCGTGGCACGCGATCCACAGCAGTCCAGGATGTGGTATCTGAAGGCTTCGGAGAGTGGGGAGATGGGAGCGATTGTCCAGACGGGCTCCTTTTACTTCACCGGGGGGAATGGGTTTGGCAAAAACTATGCTGAGGGGGTGCGCTACTTCAAATTTGCGGCCGAGCGGGGCAACGCCATCGCCCAGAAAAACCTCGCCATCGCGTACCAAAACGGGATGGGGGTCAAGCGGGATCTCAACACCGCACTCCACTGGTACGAGAAGGCCGCCGATCAGGGCAACGTAGGGGCGATGCGTGCCATCGGTCAAATCTACAAGCGTGCCAAACGGTACCGGGAGGCAGCCCAGTGGCATGCCAAAGGGGCGCGACGGGGTGACAAATACTCCCAATCGGAACTGGGGTGGCTCTACGAAAACGGAAAAGGGGTGAAAAAAGACTATAAAAAGGCGTTCAAATTCTACACCAAAGCCGCAAAACAGGGGGAACCGGTGGCGCAGTACTATCTGGCCGTGATGTACTACAACGGACGCGGTGTGAAGCGCAACCTGAAAATGGCGAAGAGATGGATGACCACCTGTGCCCGGCAGGGGGACAAAGATGCCAAAGCCTTTTTGAAAAAGTATAAATTTTGATCCGAAAAACCAAACCCTTTTTCCTCATACTTTTGTGGGGCGTCGTCTCGATGCTGCCCGCCGCTACGCCCCAGCTCGATCCGGATGGATGTGACCGCAATGTCTCCGCGAGCTGTTATGAGCAGGGGATCAAGATCCTCCAATCGACCTCGAACAAAAAGGTGCAGCGCCGTGCCGCCGAACTCATCGCCAAATCGTGCGCGTTGGGCGAGGCCAAGGGGTGCAACGATCTGGGATTGCTCTTTTACGGTGGGGACAAAGGGGTGCCCAAAAACTGGAAGCGGGCAGCGTACTTTTTTATGAAGGGGTGCAAGCAGAAAAGTTATGAGGGGTGCAGTAATCTTGGACTGATGTATTTTAACGGGGTGGGGTTTGAGAAAAACGAACGGTATGCCCAAAAGCTTTTTACCATGGCGTGTGACCACAACGTCTCCATCGGATGCCGAGATCTCGGGGTGCTGTACCATCAGGGGTCACTGAAGATGCGTCAGTATCCTCTGGCAGAAATGGCCTACCGTAAGGGGTGCGATTTGGGCGATATGACCGCGTGCAGCAATCTGGGGGTGATGTACCAGCACGGTACCGGGGTCAAAAAATCGTATACCCAAGCCGTCTCCTTGTACAAAAAGGCGTGCGAAGGTGCCTACCCTATGGCGTGTTCCAACCTTGGCTATATGTATGAAAAGGGGTTGGGTGTCCCCTTTAGTTTTAGAAAGGCTGTACCGTATTATCGTATAGCGAGTGATTATGGCGATGTACGAGGTCTGTACAATCTGGCACGTCTCTACTTCACTGGCTTGGGGATCAAAGAGGATCAAGGCAAAGCCAAGACGTTATTTCACAAAGCGTGTCAGCGTGGGTTTTCTCAGGCGTGTGTGTATCTCAACGCAATGCAGGGGAAGATGTGATGGATGTTTTTGGGGCGTATTGGTATCGGCACTGGTTGTGGGCGGTGATGGTCAGTGTCGGTGCCTATGCCAACTTTTTGGACGAGGGGATGGCACACGCCCGAAAAGGGGAGATGGTGCAGGCTGCTGCCCTGTGGGAGCGATCCTGCACAGGGGGTAACACAGAGGGGTGCTACAATCTGGGGGTTGCCTACATGAGAGGCGAGGGGGTCAAGCCGAATGTCGCCAAAGCGGCGGCGCTGTTTGACCGCTCATGCCGTGCGGGCGGGATGAAAGGGTGCATGAACCTCGGGGTGCTGTATGAGGACGGCCACGGGGTGCCACACGATGTGCCTCGGGCACGCAGGCTCTTTGATCAAGCCTGCCGAAGCGGTCAGGCGATCGCCTGCTACAATCTGGGGACGCTGTACCACACCGGCAAGCTGGGCAACGTGGATCGCGCCCAAGCCATACCCTACTACACACGTGCATGCGAGAGCGGTGTCGCGCAAGCGTGCTCCGATCTGGGCACCTTGTACGACCGCGCCGATGCATCGGGGGACTACCGCAAAGCCAAGACCTACTACACCCAAGCCTGCAATGCCGGACACCCTGCGGGGTGTTACAATCTGGGCAATCTCTACTATTTCGGCAAAGGGGTCACGGTAGACTACGGGATGGCACGCAAGGTCTACAAGGCGGGGTGCAGCATCGGCCACGCCAAAGCTTGCCTGAATCTCGGGATTATCTTTGCCCAAGGGCAGGGGGTGGAGATGAGCCGCGAAAAAGCGCAATATTATTTTGGTCAATCGTGCCATCAGGGCAATGCCAAAGGGTGTGCGTACCAAAAACGCTATGATGAAAAACGTTATCAAGGAGAAAAGCGATGAGGATGTTTGGTAGGTTTCTGATGGCAGGGGTGTTTTGTGTGAGCAGTGCCGTGTATGCTGGTACGCTTGATTTCGCGTTCACTTTGACCCGAGGGCAGAAGGCTACGCTGCATCTGGATACGGCTACGTACAAGAGCACGGTTGAGGTGGGGAAGCGGACGATCTCTGTCAATCTGCTGCAAAGTGTGGACAAAGAGTACCTCTCTACCGTCTTGGCGGGGGATCACGAGGTGCCCCTATTTACCTTTGATGATGTCAACTTCGACGGGTATGCAGATATCGGGGTCTTGCTCGGCGATGGGATGACGGGGAACACCGAGAGGAGGTACTACCTCTATCGCCCTTCGACGATGGACTACAAGGCGTACCCCTACGGGATCATCAATCTCGAACGCATGCCCAAAGACAAACTGCTCTATTCGCAGATCATCGGGCGTCCCGGTATGTCAAAACTCTACGAGATCGGTAGGGACGGGATGCCGTATGAGATGATGGAGATCGTACTCGCCTACCCCAAAGAGGAAGATGCAGACTTCCTCGTCGATGTCTGGGCGTGCAACACGCAGATCAACGTTCCCAAAGCCCACTTCTACAAACATCCAGCCACGGGGAAGCAAAAAACCTACCTGATCAAAGGGAACCGTGTTGCGGTTATCAATTTTGCAGCGGAGGACGATGAACCGTCATGGGTCGAGGTGAGGTACCAAGGGAAACACAAGGTCTTCACGGGGTGGATGCACCTTACGGATATCCACTTCCAGCCGTGTCCAGTGGTGATCTCGGCCATGGTCAAAGACGGAGTAGAGAAGAGCTATTTTTACGATAAAAAAAACGGCAAAAAGCGCCGAGCGTTTATCGTGATGTATGATCGGGTCGATGTGCTCCAGCACGACGCGACCTGGCTCAAAGGGCACTATGTCAATGCAAAAGGGAAAGCGACGGTCGGGTGGCTGAAAACGAGCGACTTTGAACTGGAGAGCTCGATCCAATGCTGTAGGCGCGAGATGGCGCAATAGGGCTTCGAGGGACGCGTGCACCATCGACGCATACATGAATGGTCAGTCAGGAGAGAGAATCATGGAAAATCGTCGTGAGAAAAAAGGGTATCTCTATCGTGCGATGCTGGATCGGCGTGTCGTCTGGGGGATGATCGTTACGTTTTTCAAGGTTATGGGGGTGATCGCCGTCTACTTCTCGGGACTTGTTTACCTCTTCTCTACGCAGACCATGACGGGCAATCAAAACATCGGTGAAATGACGATCACGGCGTTGGGAGAGGATTTTGAGAACCATTATGCGTACCACAAATCGCCGTACATCCAACGCGCCACAGTCCTGATGCTTCTGATGCACATCCCCCTCTTCTGGTTCGTTCAACCCTGGGCATTTCAGAGTTTGGCCGATGTCTATTTTCGGGATACGCAGACTTTATGATCTTTTCGATACACTTTTTTCCGGTATCGTAGCCAATTTTCTGCAAATGGGATTCAATGGGTTTCTATCTTAAAAAGTTTATTTCACATCTTCTCGAGCCACTCTCGCTTGTTTTCATCTTAGTCATTTTGTCACTCTGGTTCCTGTACAAAAAGAGACACCGACGGGCTGTGTTGACGATGGTAGTATCCATGCTTCTTCTCTTTCTCTTCAGTTACAAGCCCTTTAGTTATGCGCTTATGCATCCACTGGAATTGCGCTATAACAAGCTGCTGCACCCACCCAAGGATACTCCGTATATTGTCTTTATCGGTGGAGATTTGGAGAGGCGAGGGTGGGAGTTGCTGCGGCTTCATCATCTGCTGCCAAAGGCACGCATCATCACGACAGGTTACAAAGGCATTTTTTACGAGAGTGAAGCGAAACGAAACAAGCGTATCTTTGCTACAACGGGTATCGATCCGGCACAGATCATGGCACTATCCGAACCAAAAGACACCATCGAAGAGGCACGCATGATCAAAAGGTTGCTTGGGGGCAAACCCTTCGTCCTCGTGACAGCGGCCTATCATATGCCAAGAGCCATGATGATATTTGAGCACGAGGGGCTTCATCCGATTCCTGCCCCTGCAGATTTTATGCGTGATGCCAAATGGTTCTGGGGCACGTATCCAGGGCCAGACTATTTGCGCTATACGCAGAGAGCCATGCATGAGTATATTGGATTGACATGGTTGCTGATAAAGGGGTATTGAGGCGTGGTGATTCTCTGATGTGTTTTGAAGGGGTTTTTGCGATGGGGTTTATGACACATGTATGAAATAGCGATGCGTTATAATAGTGTCGCATAGAGTGACATCACGAGAAAAACAGGAGAAGCGATGCCGTATGACAACGATCAATTTACCGAAGTGACCACTCGTACCTGGTTTGGGCAAAATCTTGGCAATTGGCTGATAGGAATCGATGAAAATGTAGTGCATGCGGTAATGAAACGTGGGTATCGACCCTCCATTCTGATGGTACTGCTGATGACCGCGACCCTGCTCCAGGCTGGGCAGCCGAAGGGAAAACGTTCGACAAATTATGTTCCCACTCTTATTGCTTTCACCAATTCTGATGAGAGCAAGGCTTAAGCTTAAAAAGAATTCTAACTTATCCTTTCATTATCGCTCGCACCCTCAACCGTACATAGTCCGCCACCCAGCCCTCATCTTCGGTATAGTTGGTGGACTTGAGCTCCTCGCGTACTTCCTGACGAAACATCGCCGTTTGCGCCTCGTCGAGGTGCTTGGTCACACCGTTGGTGAAGATCGCCAGCCAGTGGGCGATGTCGTCGATAGGAGTGGGGCGAGGGATCAGCTCTATATACGTGACGCTTAAATCGTGACGCTCCAGTATCTCGGTGTATGCTTCGGGAGTCGGGAAGTACCAGAAGTCATCAAAGATCCCAAACTCCGGATGCCGGGTAAACACCGTCCGCATCGCTTCGACGATGTGGTGGACGTTGCCCGCTCCGCCAAACTCAGCGACGAACCTGCCGCCGGGTTTGAGGGCTCGGACGATGTTGGCTACGGCCAGCTCCGGCTCACGCACCCAATGGAGCATCGCATTGGAGAAAACGGCATCAAACTCAGCACGGAAGGGCATATTGGTCACGCTCATCACCTCGGCTTCCAGCCCGTTGGCTCGGGCTTTGGCTACCATTTTCTCACTCAGATCTACCCCGAACACTTCGGATCCCCGTCGGACGATCTCCAGCCCCAGCGTCCCCTCACCGCATCCAAGATCGAGGATTTTTTCTCCGGATTTGGGCGCGAGCAAATCCACCGCCGGCATGGCCAGCTCGGAGACGAATCTGGCGTGTTTGCGGTAGTTTTCGGCATGCCAAGTATTGGTTTGTGCTTTGTTGTGTTTCATGTAATAATCCTATCGATGTTTAGTGAGTTTGGAGGATTGTTATACGGGACTAACGTCCCTGCTCCCATTCTTTTACGGTCTCATAGTGTTGTGCGATAAACCCGTCGCCGAAGTCAATCAGCGCATAAAATGTGTGAGAATGCTTAGAGGCTAAGCAGGGGTAGTGAGAGGAGAAGGAGAGCGTGAGGTCTTGTGGTGGAATAGGGTGAAGTGTGTGTAGGCTTCATGGTGCTCTCCTTGTTTGGTTTTAAGAAATGTGTCACTGGCGGAGAGAGGGGGATTCGAACCCCCGGTCCGGGAAGCCCGGACAACAGCTTTCGAGGCTGCCGCATTCAACCGCTCTGCCATCTCTCCGTGGCGAGGTGGCATTATACTGTAAAGGTGGTTAGAGAAGTATGTTTCCCCACAAGGATTCAAAAAGGCTGCTTTCAGCGCAGGATGGTTAATGTGTTGAGATAAAGGAGACAAAATGACATACTATGTGACGGGCTTCATGTATTCGACTGACAAACAACGTGTCGTATTGATCGAAAAAATCAATCCGGAGTGGCAGAGGGGACGTTTGAACGGAGTAGGGGGTAAAATCGAGAAAGATGAAACCCCAGAAATGGCGATGTCGAGAGAGTTTGAGGAGGAGACGGGTGTGGTGACGGCATCGGAGGCGTGGAAAGTATTTGCCGTGATAACCGGGGGGCATGAGTACAAGGTGTATTTTCTCTATACGATCGATGACAATCTCACCCAGGCCAAAACGGTCGAGGCAGAGAAGGTGGGGATCTATGATGTAGATGATATGCCGCAGAATGTGTTGCATAATCTGAAGTGGTTGATTCCGATGAGTTTGGATGATAAGTTGTCTTTCCGTCGTCCTGTAGAGGTAGAGGAAAAGGATCTCCCATGATCGACCCACTCAAAAACCACTTCATCGAACACGACCGTTTCGCCAGAGAACTAGGATTTCGGCTGACGGAGCTGGAAGAGGGGCAGGCGACGGTAATTGCCGAAGCCGGAGAAAATCACCTTAACGCCGCCGGGGTGGTTCACGGGGGTTTTCTGTTTGCGTTGGCGGATGTAGCGTTTGCCGCTGCCTCCAATGCCGGCAACAATCTTTCGCTGGCGATTCATGCCGACATCCTCTACCATCAGGCTGGCACCCCCGGTACGTATATCGCCTGGGCTCGTGAGATCCGGGACGGTAAGAAAATTGCCAGCTATCAGGTGACGATCTACACCGGTGATGAGGAATTGGTGGCATCGTTTACGGGGACGGTGTATCGGAAGGGGAGGCGTATCGTGGAGGAGGAAGGGGTGCTCTGAAATGCATTTGGCTTTTAAGCCAAATAGACTATAATAGCCTAAATAGACAATTAGGAGAATACGATGACAACCATTACCGCTTCAGATCTCAAACAAAACACCATGCGTCTTCAGGAAGCTTTGCGGGATGACTTGCTGGTGACCAAGCGAAACAAGCCGTTTGTCGTCGTGATGGATTACGAGAAATACCGCCGACTTCAGGCGTATTTTGATGCGTTGCCGGTAGAAGAAGTCGTAGATGACGGCTACCCGTCCATCTCTTTCGAAGAAGCCCGTGACCGTGTGGCGGATGCAGTGCATCGGTATCGGAGCGGGGAGAGTAAGACAGTTCCTCTGGAAGAAATGCGTTTACGGATTCGCCGTAAGCGGGGGTGAATGGCGTGAAGATAGAGTTTGATCCACTTTTTGAAGAGTGTCTATTGACAATATTGTCCTTCATCGAAGAGGACAGTGCAAGGCGTGCTGATACTTTCGAAGAAACCTTATTTGATCGTTTGAAGGACTTAGCTTTCTTTCCCCGAAAATTCAGACAATCCATCCATTACGACGATCCAAATATCCGAGACTTTATCTTCAAGGGTTATACCATACCCTATCTCGTGGATGAGGCACAGGATATGATCGTAGTCTTGGATATTTTCAAATGGACGGAGCGATGAGATGACCCCAGATCAACGAGCCTATTTTAAAGCAATCATTGAAACACAAATCGCCGAACTCAGCGAAGAGATCGAGACAATTAAGGCAGCGATCTACCCCAACAGGGGGGAGGGCACTTCAGACAAAGTCGCCCACATCAGCTTCAAACAAGAGCAAAATGTCCATTTCCAGCGGCATGCCGAAGCGACCAAACGACTCAACCGCCTCAGGCATGCATACCTCAAAGTGGATACCGCCGAATATGGAGTGTGTCGGGAGTGCGAAGAGGAGATTCCTCTCGGAAGGTTGGAGCTGATGCCTGAATCACTCTACTGCGTGGCATGTATGAATGAGAGGGGAGAGTAGCCATACTTTGGTTATTTAATGGGTGGAAACTCCGTGCAAGGAGATGTGAAAGTATCTTAGAAAGAATTTGGTATAATCATTTGGTAACGAATGGCGTTATTAAATTAAATATGATAGTGAATATATTCGAGGATAGGTAATGAGAAAAATCGTTATAGCTTTTATTGGCATTTTGGTTAGCTTACAAGCATTTACATTCAATGGGTTCATTTCTGGCATGTCTCAAAAAGAGGTGATTTTTAAAGCAGAGCAAAAAGATATTCCTTTAACATACCAACCTGTTGTAAGTGGAACACATTTTTCATGGAAACGATTGACTCACTATGAAAAATATAATAGGCTTCGATATCCTGCCCATCTCTTTCGATCTTCTTGTTGGGTGTCATTACATTTTACGCCAAACTCCACAAGGCTTTATCGAGTATCAATTTCTTGGCCAATAAACGATTTTATGCCAAAACACGGAAAAATTGGTAGAAAAGATCTTATTAAAATACTAACGGATGTTCTTACTAAAAAATACGGTATCCCTAAGACAAATTTTCCACATAATTATGCTGAATTGGTCAATTCACTTGTACTTGGAGGATCAAAAAAATATTGGGAAACAAAAGATGGTAGTATTATTGTTTTTAGTACAAGTATGGGAAGTGTTAGTTTAAATTACATTGATAAAATTTTGAAAAATACAAAACAGAAAGAAAGTAAAATGAAAAAGAAAAATTTGATAATTGAAGTTATTGAACAAGAAGGAAATAAGTTGTAATTTCCTTTTTTGATATATTCAGAAATTCCAAAATTAACAGGTCTCAGACAATATTTCACTCAAGGTCACATACCAAAGGATAAACGAATGCTTACAACTCTCATGGCCATCTACACACTCTATACATTACTGCGGGTCTACATCTCCGTGATGCAGATCGGATACATCAACCAAGAGAAGCGAGGTGCGCCGGTGTTGATGGGGGCGGGGCGGTATCTCGTCTCAGGGAATTATGCCGTCGCCAAGGAGAAAGTAGCACTCCTCAGTCACCTCGTGGAATATCTGCTGTTTGTGTGGTGGGTGATCGGCGGATTTGCGTGGCTACAGGGGATGACGGGTGTGGAGGATACGGTGGGAAATGCCGTGTGGTTCCTTCTTGGATTTTTTGCGGTCAATTATGTCGTGATGCTCCCCTTTGACCTCTACACGACGTTCAAGATCGACGAAGCGTTCGGCTTCAATAAGATGACCCCCAAGATGTACATCATCGATGCGATCAAGCAGATGGTGCTCTTCGCGCTCATTGGTGGCGCAGTGCTCGGGGGACTGGCGTGGATCATTTCGCACATTGGCAC
>WFMQ01000131.1 GCA_015488995.1 Nitratifractor sp.
GGTGACGAAGGTGGTGTGGGGGTGAGGGGAGAATATGGTATAATCCATTCAACACACCCCAAGGAGTGCCCATGTCAACACTCAAAATCGACAAGCCTACTGTTTTCGAGGGGTTTAATTCTGACGAGACTCAGCAACAAAACCGTATGGCCATCGCCCGTCAAGTCGATGCTTACCACAATGGAACCTCCAGACTCCTGACCAAAGAAGAATCTCGCGTGATTATAAATGCATTTATAAAAAATATTAGCAAGAAGAATATTTTATGATTGAAGTAATCCAGCCTAACTTCACCGAATTCAAGCTTGACGTTATCTCGTTTGACGATGCGCACCAAAGTTACTTCGCCCATCAAGTAACGCGAAATATCGTACAAACGAGTAGGTAAACCGTAATGAAAAAGAATCGTCCTTCTAAGGCTACGGCTCATAGATTTTACCGATTTAAAAAAAGCTTCTACCGTAAATTTGGCCGGAAACCATTTGTTACCCTTAACAAAAAAATGCGTAAAGAGCGCAAACAGAAAAAACGCAGTATTAAGAAAAGAAGGGATCATGATAGAATCGTGGTGAAGCTTCCAGAAATAATCAGCCTCGAGGTCTCATCACGAAGTATGTTTTTGCAAGAAATCAACAAAATACATAAAATAGCCTATACAACGAATAGTGCAAAGTCGCTCTCTATTGATCACAGTCAAATCAGGCATATAGATCCAGAAGCACTCCTAATACTTGCTTCAGAGATCAAACGCCTATCTAACGTACTCCCGGTTGGGAAGTTTAAATACTCTAAAAAATATGCACCTCGTGATGAGCATATCAAAGATCTTCTCGGGTCTATTGGTTACTGGAACCATTTTAACATAACTACGGCCAAGCATACTGATCTTACTAAAGAATATTTTCAAATACATCATGACACAAAGAGTGTGTTCCAAGCAGTAGCCGACATGAGAGATTTTTTCGAAGACAAGCTATCATTTCTCCCCAGTGGAGATTTGACTGAAACTTTTGATAACGCTCTCACTGAAGCCATAGCTAATGCAGTAGAACATGCCTACAAGGGGTCTATATCCGGAAGCAATACCATACCGGGTGCATGGTGGATAGCTGGCCATTTCGATCCAGGAAGTAATGAACTAGTATTTGGATGTTATGATCACGGAATCGGTATTCGAGAATCCTTACTTATGCATGAAGGCGATCGAATTGCTAGATGGTCACACTTAACAAAAGTCAGAGTGAAAAAAGATGCTGAGGTCATCAAGCTTTTGCTCAGTCAGAAACTTAAAACCAACAACAAAAGAGATCGTGGATATGGGACACAACAATTTATCAAACTCATAGATAACTATGGACATGGCAGTCTGGATGTGTACTCTAAAAGTGGACATTACCGTATCAGTAAGGATGGTTTGCAAAAAAAGGATATAATACGCAATCACAATGAAGCAATGGATGGTACATTGATTGTGTGGAAAATGAAAGTAGAAAGAGAGGGATGATGAGAAAATATAATTTTGCTAGAGAGTACTCCCCATACCCTGGACCCAGAACCGAAAATATCGGTCCTTTTTCAGGTGCACGGTTCAAAAAAGAGGTACTTGACCCACAATTTGCTTCCAACGTACCTATCGAAATCGATGTAAGTGGGATAAGATTAAGTTTCGGCCCATCTTTTATGTCAGAAGCATTTGGGAAATGTGCAGAGCAATACACTAAAAAACGCTTATTTGAAATCGTCAGGGTACCTGAAAATGACGACCCAAGAAATAAACGATTCAAAGAGTTACTCAAAGAGTACGCCGACAGAGCTACCAAAAAATGACCACATCTGAAGTTTCTTCAAACCTAATTGCATTAAGCGCTTTTATACTGTCGGCTTTTTCGCTCTATAGCAACAATAAAACCTCTAAGATTGAAAAACTTCGGAATGATTCGAGACTTCTTAGTTCAATTTTACGTTCATTTTATTTCGAGGAAAGCGAAGAAGAAAAAAGGGGAAGACTGAACGAATTAAGAGACATGCTCACGTCCTCTCCTCTTCTTGGCAACCAAAAAGGAGAAGAGATAACAGAGCTTTTGGATGACAATGCTACACAAATGTCAACTACCGCCAACCGCGCAACCTTTTACGAATTGCAGGAGAAATCCAGAGCTATACTTTCAGGTTTCGCCCGGAATCTATAGTTCTATGCGACAATTCTTTCCCTCCTTTTCATCGTTCCTAATGATAACGCATATCAAAGATTCAATAATCCAAAACGTTCAACAACACCGCGTAGGGTGCGCATCACATCAAAAAGTGCAAGGCAATCCTCACGAGAAGTGGAGACTTCAGTCCTACCAGATGGTGACACAACACAAAACATTCCATGTGAGGCTAAAGCCTTCACTTCCTAATAAAATCGTAAACGATTTTTGGTGTACAAGGGCACTCTCGTGACCTTCCATCCCCATCTCGCCTACTCGGCCAGTGCCGGGAGTGGCAAGACGTTTGCCCTCGCGGCTCGGTATGTATCCCTCCTGTTCCTCGGGGAATCCCCCGCGACGATCTTGGCGGCGACGTTTACCAACAAGGCCGCTGCCGAGATGCGTCAGCGGGTGGTCGATTCGCTTCGGAAGATGGGAGAGGAGAAGAATCGGGCGTTTGTCGAGGCGATTGCCCAGCAGACAGGATTTTCACGGGAAGAATTGTTGACCCGTCAGCCGGAGGTGCTCCAGCGGTTTCTCCGCAGCCCCAACCACATCGTCACGCTGGATAGCTTCTTCGCTTCGGTGTTGCGCTCGAGTTCGCTCGAGATTGGGCTGGAGCCCACGTTTGCGACGCAGGAGCGTGATCCAAACGAAATAGCCGATCGTTTCCTCGGGGAGTTGCTCCACGATGGGCTCCTCCAAAAAATGGCATCACTGGCGCACCAGATCGAGGACAAACGCTTCGCCAAGATCCTCGGACTTCTGCACCATTTTTACACCGTCGATCCCCTCCTGCCCACTCCGCCCGCAGCCGGCGATACTCCGTTCGCAGCCCTCGAAGCACACATCGAGTCCCTGCGCCTTGAGATGATCGCCGCTCTGCAGAGCGAGAAGGCCGCCGCCCGGGCACTGAAGCAGTGGGATGCCCCCTCGACCCAAGCCCTCTTTGGCAAGAAGTTTTGGGAACATTCGATGCTGGGGAACCACAGCTGGTTTGCCAAGTACACCACCCCCGCCATCGAGGATCTCTACCGCCAGCTCAAATCGGCCTTAGCCGAATGGGTACAGCTCCGGGAAGCCCGCGTACTGCACGATCTCTTCATCCTCTACGACCACTACCGCAATGCCCGGATCGCCGAGGCGAAATTTCGGGGGGTGTTGGGATTTGATGATCTCGCGTATTTCACCTATCGGCTCTTGTATGCAAGCATCGATCGGGAGTTTCTCTACTTTCGGCTTGATGCGCGGTTTCACCACATCCTCCTCGATGAGTTTCAGGACACCTCCACGCTCCAGTTTCTCCTCCTCAAGCCGCTGATCGATGAGATCTTCGCCGGGCAGGGGCAGAGTGAGCTGCGCTCTTTCTTTTACGTCGGGGACACCAAACAATCCCTCTACCGCTTCCGGGGCGGGGTCGAGGAGCTGTTTGATCAGGTCGCCGCCCGATACGGGATCACCATCCAGCCCATGGCGACCAACTACCGCTCCAGCTCCCATGTCGTCGAGCAGGTCAACCGGTGGTTTGAACAGGCGATCGACGGGTACACCCCCCAGACGGCCAACGGGCTCCGTGACGCACAGGGGAATCCGATCGAGGGGTACGTCCATGTCCAGACCCTCACCGAAGAGGACGATCCCATCGAGACCGCCATGGATAGAGCCCAGCACCTCCATACGCACGGCATCGACTGGGACGATATGGCCTTCCTCGTCCACACCAACGCCGACGGCCACACCCTCGCCGAAGCTCTCGCACACGCCAGCATCCCCACCCGACTCAAAACCTCCAACACGCTCAAGACCCACCTCAAGATCGCGCCTCTTGTCGCGATGATGGAGTATCTCTATCGGGGTGCCCCCATCGATGCGGAGGCGATGCTCACGCGGATCGGTACGACGCTCTCGGATGTGCAGATCGAAGGCTACACCGCCTTCATGTCCCCCTTGCAGATGGCCGATCGGCTGGTGCGGGAATTTGGCTACTTTGATGACGACCCCAATGTCCTGCGCCTGCTGGAGTTTGCGGGTGCCTTCGACGATGTGGCTACATTTCTGGAGGAGTTTGCCGCCTCGGATATCCATGTCGCTGCCCACACCGTGCATGGCGCACAAATCATGACGATCCACGGCTCCAAGGGGTTGGAGTTTGACCACGTGATCCTCCTCGACCGACTCACCCGCCCTCGCCCCGACACATCCCCCCTGCTCTTCGACTACCGAGACGATCTGAGCATCGAGCGGATCTTTTATCGCACCAAAGGGCGCGAAAACATCGACCCCCGTTACGCCCACACCCTCGACCGCCAACAAACCGCCACCCACAAAGACCGCCTCAACCTCCTCTACGTCGCCACCACCCGCGCCGTCATCGGACTGACAGTCCTGCGCAAAGAGAAGCAATCCGTCTTCGATATCCTTGGCATGGAAGAGATGGATACAGGCTCCATCCCCACGATCACGCCCCCCGCGTCGGCCACCCAGCCGGAGACCAAACCCCACACCCCCACGCTCCACAACTACGGCTATCAGGAGAAACCCGCCCAGGAGGAGGACAAAGAGCGCGACCACGCCGCGATCCTCTTTGGCACCGCGCTCCACTACGGACTGGAGATGCTCTCTGCCTTCACCGCCGAGAGCGTAGACGATGCTCTCACCGCCGTCCGCAACCGCTACGGTCATCTCCTCGCTCTGGAGCAGCTGAGCGACATCCGCACCCGCATCACCCGCCTGCTCACCCATCCCGAGTTTACCGCCCTCCTCTCCGGTGCCATCCCCAGCCGCGAACAGTCCCTGGCGTACCGCAACGCCTTCAAGCAAATCGACCTGCTCCTCGAGTACCCCGACCGCTACTGCGTGATCGATTACAAAAGCTCCCCAAAATACGCCAATCACCACCGCCAACAAGTCGCCCACTACATCGAAGCGATCGAGAGCATCACGGGCAAACCGACAGAGGGGAAAGTGGCGTATTTATTGGAGGATCGGGTGGAGGTGGTTGGGGTGGGTTAGGA
>WFMQ01000132.1 GCA_015488995.1 Nitratifractor sp.
GGGACATACCAGCTGATATCGGGCATCTCCTCCCCGCTATCCTCCCCGAGAGCGTCCTCCTCAAAACCATGCTGAAGGATCTCTGCGGCCGAGGGGGTGGGATCGGCGTGCACAGGATGGGGGGTGTGGGGAGGATGCAAAACGGTCGGATCCTCTGTGGAACGGGCAGGATGGTGATGCGGATGGTGTATAGGGACCCTTTGGGTGATCCCTTGGACGATCTCCTCATGCAGGGTAGGGTGATTGACCCCCACGAAGTAGCCTATGAGCCCCCATCCAATCGCTGCGATCCCTTGAAATATCACACGATGCAAACGGTGCGTCGGCTTGGGGGGATTGTGCTGAGGGGCTGTACGTTTTGGCGCGGTGGATGTCTGGGGATGTGTGCGTTGCGATGGAGGCATGGGAGGGGCACCCCTCAGGCGTGTGACCTGATGGGGTGTGGTGATACGGCAGGCTTAGTTGGTCGTCTGATCGACGATTTTGTTGGCACCGATCCACGGCATCATTTCGCGCAGACGTGCTCCCGTCTGCTCGATGAGGGAGGCTTGGGCATTGGCACGCTCGGCTTTCATACGGGGATAGCCGGTTTGACCCTCGGCGATGAAATCCTTGGCGAACTGACCATTCTGGATCTCTTTGAGGATCTGCTTCATGGCGGCCTTGGACTCGTCACCGATGACGCGGGGGCCGCTGACATAGTCACCGTACTCAGCGGTGTTGGAGATGGAGTAGCGCATATCGGCGATACCCCCCTGGAACATCAGATCGACGATGAGCTTGAGCTCGTGGAGCACTTCAAAGTACGCCATCTCAGGAGCATAACCCGCTTCGGTCAGGGTCTCAAATCCCGCCTGTACGAGAGACGTCACCCCACCACACAGAACCGCCTGCTCACCGAAAAGATCGGTCTCGGTCTCATCCTTGAACGTCGTCTCGATGATCGCGGTGCGTCCGCCACCGATGGCCGATGCATAGGAGAGCGCGAGCTCTTTGGTATTGCCAGCGGGGTTTTGACCCACAGCGATGAGGTCGGGGATCCCGCCACCATTGACAAACTCACTGCGGACGGTGTGGCCGGGAGCTTTGGGGGCGATCATGGTGACGTTGATGTCGGCGCGGGGTGTGATCCGTCCGTAGTGGATGTTGAATCCGTGACCAAAGGCGATGGTCGCCCCCTCTTTGAGGTTGGGCTCAATCTCGTTGGCGTAGATCTCAGCCTGGTTCTCATCGGGGAGGAGAATCATCACAACATCGGCTTTGGCGGTCGCTTCTGCGACGGTCGAAACGTCGAAGCCCTTGTCGAGAGCTTTCTTCCAGCTCTTCCCTTCGGGGTGGAGACCGACGACGACGTTGACCCCGCTGTCGCGGAGGTTTTCAGCGTGCGCATGCCCTTGAGAGCCGAAGCCGATCATCGCGACGGTCTTGGACTGGATGAGGCTCAGATCACAATCTTTGTCATAGTATACATTCA
Source organism: Nitratifractor sp. (assembly GCA_015488995.1). GTDB lineage: Bacteria > Campylobacterota > Campylobacteria > Campylobacterales > Sulfurovaceae > S017-3. The sequence goes on from WFMQ01000132.1 coordinate 1,475, forward strand.
ATGCCATGGGGGAGTTCCTTGTGTCAATATGCGCGGAGTATATCCAAAAAGGGCTGATGGGCAGCTTCGGCTCCAAAGGCCCAAATCCGTCAATCGAAAAAAAGCATGAGCCATCATCATCGTATCCATGGGCTTCGCGCACAATCATCGCCGAACCTACGGATGCGACTTGGATTGTGCACACCCCCCATGCACACGCGCATTGCCCCTACTGCAGATTTTCTATTGACGGATTTGGGAAAGGGGATACTAAGTAAACCATACCTAAACACCTTTTTGGATATAATCACTTAAAAATAAAAGGTCGTCTGTGTCTCTCCAACCCCGTGTGGTCAATGCTGCATTTGTCAAATCGGCTCAAAGCATCCGTGATGCCCTCGAAGAGAGCATGAGTGAAGTGGTCTTCCTCGGGCGATCCAATGTCGGCAAAAGCTCCACCATCAATACCCTCACCCACCGTAAAAATCTTGCCAAAAGCTCCTCGACACCGGGCAAGACACAGCTGATCAACTTCTTTGATGTCGAATACCGTCTCGGGGAGGAGCCCTACGGTGTGCGGTACGTCGATCTGCCGGGCTTCGGGTACGCGCGGGTCTCCAAATCGCTCAAGGAAGTGTGGCAGAAAAACCTCGTCGAGTACATCGAGGAGCGGGTGGCGATCCGGCTCTTTGTCCACCTGCGGGATGCGCGGCATCCCCATGCCGCGATTGATGACGATGTCGCGGGATACATCGGGGAATTTATCCGTCCCGATCAGCGCTACCTGACCGTCTTTACCAAGATCGACAAACTCAACCAAAAAGAGCGTGCCGCGCTCAAACGGGACTTTCCCGGCTCCATCACCCTCTCCAACCTCAAAAAGAGTGGCGAAGAGCGGGTGCATCGGGAGATCTTCGAGACGATCTTTGGTGCGATCGCGGGAGCGGAAGGATGATCGAGCTGACCAAAGCCACCCTTCACGATATCCCCGCGATGCAACAACTCGTCACCGAAGAGGTGCGTACCGGCGTGATCCTCAAGCGGAGCGACGATGAGCTGGCGACCAACATTCGCAGCTATGTCCTCGCCCGAGCCGAAGGGTATCTTGTCGGCTACACGGCTCTCCATATCCACTCGCCCCGATTGGCAGAGATCCGCAGTCTCATCGTCGATCCGACGTTTCGGGGGCAGTCGGTGGGGAGGCAGATGGTGATGTTTGCCCTCGATGAAGGGCGCGACCTTGGGGTCAAAGAGGCACTCGTGCTCACCTATGTCCCCGATTTCTTCCGCAAACTCGGCTTCGAGGAGATCGCCAAAGAGAGCCTCCCCGAGCAGAAGATTTGGGCCGATTGCATCCAGTGCATCCATTTTCCGGTGTGCAACGAAACCGCTCTGGTTATTGCGTTGGATGTGGAGGCGTAGACCGTGCGCACTTCGTGGTCTCCCCTTACGATACTTGGTGGACTCTTTGTCCTCGCTTTTATCATCATCTACCCGGTCTTGATTTCGATCTATGTTTTCTTGCCACTGTTTATCGGCCTGTTTGGCTGGACGTTGCTGCAAGGGATTGTGAACAACAAACCCCTCAAAATCGGCGCAGCTCTGATCTATTTTCTCAACCTCGAAGTCAACCTCTCCCTCCCCCTCACGATGACCATCTTTGCTGCCCTTTTGTACTATCTGACCCTTTACGATTTTGTCATGATCCTCAAAAAGTGCCGGGTGTGTGTGGCGATACTCAGTGTGGTGTTGATCGATCTCTACTACCTCGGTATCCTGATGCTCTATGATGCCCTGATGGACACCGGCAGCATTGTTATCAACAAACTTTTATGGTATTCACTGTTGTCGGATATCGTCTTGGCGGTGATGTGATGCGGTACAGAATGGTCGGGTTGTTGTTTGCGGTGGTGTGGGGGTTGCTCATCTATCGTCTCTACCAGATCAGTATACGATCCAACTTTTACTACGAACGCCTCGCGACGGAGAACATCGAGCGCAAAAGCTATATCAAGCCCGTGCGCGGAGAGATCTTTGACAGTAAGGGGGGATTCCTGGCGATCAACAAGATCGGCTTTTCCCTCGCCATTGCTCCCCATCTCCAGCGTCAAGAGGGGGCACTCGATGAGGTGATTGCCGAGATTCAAGGGTATTTCCCCGACATCAACATCACCATGATGCGCAACGTTTATACGAAGCACAGCTCCCCCTACAACCATAAGTATATCCAGGTTCTCGATTTCATTTCGTACGATCACATGATTCGCAGTTATGCCAACATCACCGAAGACCCCCGTATCCACATCCGCGCTGAGACCAAGCGGTATTATCCCCAAGGGCATTTCGCGGCGCACATCGTCGGGTACATTGGGCGCTCCAACGCCAAAGAGAACGCAGCAGACCCCGTCGTCGCGCGGGTAGGGCGTACCGGGAAGAGTGGTCTGGAGCGTTACTACAATCGTCTGCTCGAAGGGGAACTCGGCTACGACATCAGCAAAGTCAACGCCCGCAACCAAGCCCTCGAGCTCCTCCAGCACAAGGAGCCCGTCAGCAACCGCAATCTGCAAGTCACCCTCGATATGGATCTGCAAAAATACATCTACAAGCGTCTCCACAAACTCGCCGCCGTCGTCGTGGTCATGCGTACCGATGGCGAAGTGCTGGCTGCGGTGAGCAACCCCAGCTACGACCCCAACCTCTTCGTCACTGGGATCAGCCACAAGGCATGGCACGCACTCCAATCCAACCTCGGACACCCCTTTACCAACAAATTCATCCATGCTGTCTACCCCCCCGGATCGGTCATCAAGATGGGGGTGGCACTGGCCGCTTCCAAAGTGACCGACAAAGAGACCGGCGAAAATGTCCTCGATCAGCATGAGTTTTGCAAAGGGTATATCCAGATCGACAAAAGCAAACACAAGTTTCGTTGCTGGAACAAATGGGGACACCGGGATGTCGATACGGTGAAGTCGATCCGGGAGAGTTGCGATGTGTTTTACTACGACAAAGGGCTCAAAATCGGCATCGATCGGATCTCAAAAACGCTGCACGGGATCGGACTGGGGATCAAGACCGGCATCGATCTCCCGCGTGAATACAACGGCATCATCCCGGACAAAAAATGGAAGATGAAACGCTACCATCTCCCATGGTACAAAGGGGAGACGGTCATCGCTGCCATTGGTCAGGGCTACGACAACATCACCCCCATGCAGGTGGCACGCTACACCAATTTTTTGGCGACCGGCAAGCTGGTACGCCCCACCTTTGCCAAGCAGATCAACGGTCACCCGGTGACGATCCCCTATACGACCCCCTCGTTTGGTGCACACTTTATGCAGGAGATCCGGCAAGGGATGTACGAGGTGTGCAATACTCACATGGGGACCGCCTACAAAACCCTCAGCCAGACCGAAGCCCATTTGCCGATCGTCGTAGCGGGTAAAACGGGCACCGCACAGGTGGTCTCGATCCCCCAAGCGATCAAAAAACGGGTCAAAGAGGCGGACATGGAGTATTTCCGCAGATCCCACGCGTGGATCACAACCTATGCCCCCTACAAAGATCCCGAATACGTCGTCACCGTCCTGATCGAGCATGGAGCCCACGGGGGCAGCTCTGCCGGCCCCATCGCGGCGGATATCTACAAATGGCTCTTTGCCAATGGGTACTTCAAAGACCATCCCCGTCGGGCTCTCCCCTCGGCGATCCGTCAGCCCGGTACCGATGAGACCACCCAAGAGCAAACATTTTTTGACAAAATCCGTAAGCAAAAAATGGCTGTGCCCGATGCAGAGCAGCCAATCACGACCCCCACTCAGGAGTCCAACACTTCACCAGCATCTGAGACCAGTACACCTCGGGTACCCACATCCGTCACGCCACCGCCCCCGGCATCGAGCACCTCTCCAGCACCCGAGCCGGTCGCCGCTCCGGTATACGCCCCGATCACCCCTCTGGGACAAACCGCCCCACCGCCCGGTCTTTGACGAGGCGATTGTAGGGGAGGATGTGTCCGTTCATGGCCAGATAGACTCCCGGACGTGCCACTGCACGTGCGTAGCCGATGGCTGAGGCGAGATTGGCGGTCGCTTCGACTGGATCGATCGACCACGGCACCATCGCCCCTGTAAACACAATCCGCTTCGGCACCTGTGCTTGCGCGACGCGAGCCGCACTGAGATCCATCGTATCGGTACCGTGGATCACCACGATCGTCTCCTCCTCTGCATCCTGGATCGCCGCAAGCAGTGTGTTGCGATCGCTCGCGTCCATCTCGAGCGAATCTTTGCCGAGGATGGTGCGGATGGGGTACGCCGCCTGCCAGGACTCAAGCAGCCTGCGAAGCGGTGTCGCGTGGGGATCGACTTCGAGGTGCCCGTTGAGGGGGTTGTACGTTTTGTTGAACGTCCCACCGGTGGAAAGGAGGAGGATGGTTTTCATGCGTGAGCCTTGGGAAGGGGTAGACCCCAATCCGTACATAGAAAAAAGCATTAGCCTCGTACCCATGGGCATCGCGCCTACTGCCCATTTTCTCTTTAGGGATTTTGGGTAGAGTGATTCTATCAAAAACATGATAAAATGTCTAAAATTTTTTGGAGGTACACCATGATTATGAACGGAAAAAAAGGGATTGTCCTTGGCATTGCCAACAAACGCTCCATCGCCTATGGCATCGCCAAAGCGTGCCAAGAGCAGGGGGCGGAGATGGCCATTACGTTTCTCAATGAGCGTTTCGGGTCGAAGTTGGCACCCGTGGCAGAAGAACTGGGATGCGGGGAGCGGTTTTACCCCTGCGATGTGAGCAAACCTGAGGAGATCGTAGCGTTGCGAGAGACGTTGGCCAGAGATTTTGGCGAGATTGATTTCATCGTCCACTCGATTGCCTTTTCGCCACGCGAAGGGCTCGAAGGGCGCTTCAGTGACATCCCCAAATCGGCGTTTAACGTCGCCATGGAGATCTCCGTCTACTCCCTCATCGAGCTGGTACGTGAGCTCAAGCCGGTGCTCAGTGACAACGCCTCAGTCCTGACGCTGAGCTATTACGGTGGGGAGAAATACATCCCAAACTACAACCTCATGGGGATCGCCAAAGCCACCCTCGATGCCACCGTCAAATACCTCGCTGAAGATCTCGGCAAAGATGGCATCCGCGTCAACGCCATCAGTGCCGGCCCCATCAAGACATTGGCCGCAGCGGGGATCGGGGACTTCTCATTCATCCTCCGGTGGAACGAAGCCAACGCTCCGCTGAAAAAAAACGTCACCATCCACGATGTGGGCAACGCGGGCATGTATCTCCTCAGCGACCTCAGTCGGGGGGTCACCGGCGAGATCCACCATGTGGACAGTGGATACCATGTCATGGGGATGCCCGCCGTAGCTTTTGACGACGACGGGAAACCCTCTTTGGTGTGGAAAGGATAGCGTACGATCGATCGGGGCTCATAGGACAGGACTGAAGTCCTGACTTAGATACGTATCCGCTGGGTTCCTACCAACGACACGCAGGTGTCGTTGGCTTCACGGGTCTGACCAGCCTTCGCGGCTTCGCTTTGCTCCGACCGCTTCGGTTTCGACCCTACCAACGACACGCAGGTGTCGTTGGCTTCACGGGTCTCACATCCCCGGTATTCTTGGGATTTTTCCGAGTTTGGAGTTGCGGCAGTACCAGCCCCAGCCTTTTTTGAGCCAGTGGCCGACGACGGGGAGGGGGATCATCTTGCCCCCTTTGTCGTCGCGGAAGACAAACGAAGCACCGTTGCCGCCGTCCATGACGCAGAGGATGTTGAGGTGGTGGATGTAGCTTTCGCGGTGCTCGCTCCCTTTGACCATCTCATCGATGTTTGTCGCGACGTTGCGCCCCATCACTTCGGCGATGTGCCCCTGTTTGGCACGCCAATCAGGGCCGTCGAGAGCGGTAGAGTCTCCGATGGCAAAGAGACCATAGACCTCTCCAGTCTCGTCAATATCGTGTACCACTTCGCAGTAATCATTGATGCGGATGAGACCCGCTTCATTGAGCGGCAAGTCGCTCGTGGCAAAAACCGGGTGCCCGTTGCCTGCCGGGACGAACATCGTAAAATCACTCTCGATCTTGCTGTCATCTTCGAGGACGATACCATTCGCTTCAAAACGCTTGATCTTTTTGCCCACGTGGGTTGTGACCCCGAGCTTGTCAAAGTAGATGTCCATCATCTTGACTGCTTGATGCCCCATCCGAGCCCCCGGGCTCTCCATAGGGGCAAAGAACGTGAGCTCAAACTGATCAAGCATCCCTTTTTTCTTGAGCATATTGTGGACGTTGAACAGGACTTCGAAAACGGGTCCGCCCCGGACGTTGCTGGGGTCTTTGGGGTTGCCGCCGAAGCCGAAGGCGATCTTGCCGCCGCCTTGGGCGACAAGCGCATCGATGCGATCTTTGATCTGAAGGGAATCTTCGGGAACACCACAGATGGAGAGGAAGTGTTCGGCACCGGCATGTTTCATTTTGCCGCTTCCCATGGCGATGACGAGAAACTCTGCCGTGTGCTCACCGTTGGCACAGACGACGCGCTTCTCTTTGGAGATGATCTCCTGCACCTCATCGAGGATCACCTCGAAGCCATGCGCCTCGGCGATGTCGTTGAGGGGAACCTTGATGTCGTCAAAATCGACTTCACCGGTCGGCACCCAGATCGAAGTGGGGAAGATGTAGAAGTAGTCCCGATTGGAGATCATCGTGACTCTGTGCCCTTTTTTACGCAGAAAAATCGCCGCTTCGACTCCGGCAAAACCGCCACCGAGGATCAACACATGGTGTGTCTTCATAAATCATCCTTTATATTATGATAATTGTAATAATCATATCAAATAAGACTTGTTTGCCCGCTTAGTACCCAAATCCGCACCACGCGCATCACAGTTACTGCCGATTTTCTATGTACGGATGTATTGTCCCACTCACTAAGCACACAACGTTTGGGTGTTTAGTGAGTGGGGTAATTA
>WFMQ01000133.1 GCA_015488995.1 Nitratifractor sp.
ATGGCGCAGTGTTGGCACTCGGTTTCATGGCGTCGGCCATCATCTGACCCATGGCGACACCGGCACCCATGCCGACCATGTCCCCCATGGCACTGCCACCGGAGGCGTTGCCCATCGCTTCGGCGGCTTGGTATTTGAGGTGGGCATCGAGGTCACCGGTGAGGGCACGGGAGGTGCGGGTGTCGAGGGCTTTTTGTACCGCTTCGGGGAGGGAAATGTTTTCGACGAGGAGTTTGGTGAGTTTGAGCCCGTATTCCTCGAAGTAAGGGGAGAGCCCCTCGGTGATGAAGGCTCCGAACTCTTCATAGTTTGCCGCGAGATCCAGGACGGGTGTGGTGTCCTTGCCGAGGATGACGGCGAGCTTGGAGACGATGAGATTGGTGAGTTGACCGTCGATCTCGTCGGTGGTGAAGTGGCCATCGGTGCCGACGATCTCCTTGAGGAAGGTCTCAGGATCGTCGATCCGTATCTCGTAGGTACCAAACGCACGCAACCGCACCATCGCAAACTCAGGATCGCGCACGATGATGGGGTTTTTGGTGCCCCATTTTAGATCGGGGAAACGCTTGGTATTGAGGAAATAGACCTCAGCTTTGAAGGGGGAGTTGAAGCCGTGATCCCAGTGCTGAAGATCGGTGAGAATCGGGAGGTTGTGGGTCTCCAGCTCGTAGGTGCCCGGTGTCAGGACATCGGCGATCTGCCCTTCGTTGACAAACACTGCGATTTGCGATTCGCGCACGATGAGTTTGGCACCGTACTTGATGGCATTCCCCTGTCGGGGGAAACGCCACACCATGGTGTCGTGACTGTCGTCTGTCCAGTCGATGACGTCGATAAATTGTCCGCCAATCCAGTCAAATAGTCCCATTTAATTCTCCTTTGTGGTGGGGGTTTGTGGGTGAGATGCCGCAGCGAGTTGCGCCTGCTCCTGGGTCTCTTTCCGGGCATGGACGGCGACGAGGGCTTCTTTGAGTTTGGCTTCGGTCTCTGCGAGTTCGTGCACGGCCTTCTTGCGGGCGGCCTTGCCCTCTTCGGCGATCCTCAAGGAGTCATCCAGCGTGTCGATGAGGGTTTGGTTGGCCTTTTTGATGCTCGCAATGTCAAAGACACCGCGCTCCATCTGCCGACGCACTTCGGCGTTGGCTTCGCGGAGCCCCTGGGCATTTTTTTCGAGCAAATCGTTGGTCAGGTCGGTGGCATCTTTGATCGCATTGGCGGCATCATGGCTGCGGAAGATGGTCACGGTTTGTGCGAGCTGATTGCGCCACAATGGAACCGTGTTGACGAGGGTGGAGCTGATCTTATTGATGAGCGATTTGTCATTTTCCTGGATGAGGCGGATGGAGGGGAGCGCCTGCATCGCCACTTGGCGGCTCAGGCGCAGGTCATGGACACGGCGTTCGAGATCATCACGAAAGGCACGCATGTCTTTGAGATTTTGCACCGCAAGCATCTCTCCCCCCTCGGCAGTGGCTTCATACTCAGGGAGGATCGTGGTGTTGAATTCTTCGATCTTCTTCTCCCCAGCGAGGATGTAGAGCTCGAGCTTGTGAAAGTAGTCGAGGTTGGCGTCGTAGAGTTTTTCGAGGGAGACGACATCGGTCATGAGGAGTGACTTATGCTTCTCGAGGTCGTTGGCGATGATGTCGATGTGATCGCGTACTTCGTCGTACTGCTGGAGGAAGACTACCAGCGGCTTGGCACGTCCGAGGAGCTTGTCCCACCAGCTCAGAGTGTGGTTGGGGTTGAGTTTGTCCATGTCAAAGCCCCGGATTTTGGCGACCATGTTGTTGAGGGCGTTGCCGGCTGCACCGGTATTTTGACTTTTGACCCCGTCGATCATCCGATTGGAGATCTCATCGAGTTTCTCTTGGGCGGCCGTGCCGAAGTAGATCACCGAGTTGCGATCGGTGATGTCGATCTCTGCCATCGCATTTTTGAGAGCATCCTCCTCTTCGGGGAGGAGGGCGGGGAGGTGCGTGTCCTGCTTGAGGACTGCGGCTTCTACGTGTTCTTTGACAGCGGGGGGGAGTGTCGATTCGGGTTGGGGCATGGATTCTCCTTGGGGTTAGTGATTGACCTGCGCTTTGAGTGCGTCGATGGTGACATCGAGATCAAAGAGATTGTTGGCCTTGAGTCGGGCGAGCTCTTGGTCGAAGCGGTTCTGTACATCATCGATGAGATCGTGCAGACGTTGCTGCATCTGGGGATCGATCTCTTCGGCATCGACTGCATTGTAGCGGCGGGTCACATCGGCAATCCCATCGACAAATACCACAAGGAACTTGCGAGCGACACGAAGGTCTTTGGGGTCGTGCTGAATCGTGGTGAGGATGAGGTGGGCGCGTTCGATGGCGTTTTCAATCTTGTCTTGGAGGATACGATCGGTGATCTGAGCGGTGTTTGCCTCCGCCTCGGCCAGCGTATCACGCGCTTCCTTGAGTGTCTGCAAGACCAGATCAGGGCTGATGTCACCCATGTCGGGGAGCTTGTCATGGCGGGGATCGAGTCCGTAGTAGAGCCCATACCCTGCTGCACCGAGGAGACCGACGAAGAGTGCAGGGAGAAGTGGCTTGCTACCGGCGACATACGCGAGGTAGATGACGGTGACCCCGAGCAGCACCATCGCCATGGTCTTGTAGGGGATTTTGGGGGCGCGGGTGATGATGGTCTCGTGATAGACGGTCTCTTGGGCGATCCCTTTGGTGGTCAGGGTTGCCGTAGCGAGTAGCAGGGCAAACCCGATGCCGATTTCGACGAAGTGCCCGTAGTGTTCGCCCAGCAACGCGACCACTGTCGAGACGAAAAGGGGGATGAGAAACAGGTAGAGGAGGGTGCCTGAGCGTTTCCATCGGGGTTTGTGACGGCGTGTGATCCGTTTGGCTTGGTTGAGATGCCGGCTCAAAATGTCGCTCCTATGCTCCAGCCAAGCGCATACATGACAAAGAGCAGACCGAAGATTTTTTGGTAGTTCATCGTACGTCCTTGGTGATAATGGAGGTATTTTAGCGTAAAAGTGTGTAGGGATGGTAAATGGATATTGGTGATTGGTGGATGGTTGATGGTGATTGGTGGATGGTTGATGGTGATTGGTGGATGGTGGATGGTGATTGGTGGATGGTGGATGGTAAGGTGTGCTCTCGCACACCCTATGTGAAAACCTATGATTTGTAGTTGGCAATCGCTTTGTCGAGGATTTCGGCGGCTTTTGCTTTGCCCTCAAATCCAGTCACTTTGACCCATTTGTTGGGCTCGAGGGCTTTGTAAGTCTCGAAGAAGTTTTGGATGCGATTGAGGGTGGCCTGGGGGACGTCGCTGAGATCCTGGATGTCGGCATAGGTAGGGTCGATCTTGGTGGTGGGGACGGCGAGGAGCTTCTCATCGCCACCGCTCTCGTCTTCGGTGATGAGGACACCGACAAGACGGCATGTGATGACCGATCCTGCTTGGAGCGGGGATTGACCCAGCACGAGGATGTCGGCCGGGTCGCCGTCATCGCTGAGGGTATCGGCGACGAAACCGTAGTTGGCGGGGTAATGAACCGCTGAGTAGAGGACACGATCGACAAACACCGCGCCGGAGTCTTTGTCGAGTTCGTACTTGATGTTGGAGTTGAGGGGGACTTCGATGATAGCGAGGACGCTATCAGGGGTGTCGCCATGACCGATTTTGGTGATATCCATGGAGATTCCTTTTGGGTGTATGATTTGAGTGGAATTGTACCATAGGAAATACGAATCGTAAATTAATGGAGGTATTTTTCGTAATGCCGCATCGATTTGCGTCGTTGTCGCCAATCGGAAACATAAGTTTCGACGAGATTCCAGAAGTCTTTGCTGTGGTTTTTGTGTCGGATGTGTGCCAATTCATGCACGACGACGTAGTCGATCAGGTCATCGGGGAGCATCATGAGGTGGGTATTGAGCGAGAGGCGGTTGCGGGCGGAGCAACTCCCCCATCGGGTGCGGGCACGGCGGAAACCGACGTGAGTAGGGTGGAGATTCATGATGGCGGCCCAATGATCGACACGGGGGAGGATGTGGCTAGGGGCGTGGGTTTTGTAGTGGGCATGCAGCAGCGTGAGGAGCGTCGCATGCGTCGGTGGGGTGATGAGGGTGAAGGTGGCGGCATTGTGCGTGAGTGCGAGATCCATTCGGGTGCCGCTTTGGATGACGATGGGCACGCGTGTCCCTCGCCAATACACCGTGGCATCTGGCTGGGTAAGATCGATGCGTTTGTCGGCGGTATTTTTCAGCTGTCGGATGATCCATGTGGCATGCTCAGCGATGAAGGCTTCGAGCGTTTTTGCCGACGTGCGTGTGGAGGCGGAGATGACGGGCTGGCCATCTCGGATGCGGATGTAGCGGTGTTTGAGGCGGGGTTTGCGATGGAGGATGTAATCAAACGCATGGGCACCGTCGTCAAAACGGTGGTGGGTGATCTCAACCTTCATCGTCGAGGGTGTAGGGGATGGCGTATTCGTCGAGGTAACGTTGATACTGGACGAAGGCTTTTGCTGTCAAACCTCTGTCCCGGGATGCGACGGAGATGGTGGTACGATAGCCATCGGAGTCGAGTTTGGGGAGGGAAGAAAATTCGACCCCTTTGGGCATCTGTTCCATCACCTCGATCAGCTCGGTCTCCCGGCAGTGGGCGGTGAGGGTGCGGC
>WFMQ01000134.1 GCA_015488995.1 Nitratifractor sp.
GTCGATCACTCCGGCTCCGTAGAGCTCTTCCTGCCGCTTGATGGCGATGGCACCGTTGGCGACGAGGAGACGAAGCTTTTGTATCTGCAGCTTGGTCTTGCGGTAGTTGAAGAGGATCTCCACTGCCTGAGCGATGAGTTGACGCTTTTGGAGCGCGATATCTGCGGCGTTGGCACTCTGCAGTGCGTGGGCATACTTGAGCCCATAAATGATCCCGCCGCTTTTGAATATCGGCTGATCGATCCCGATGCTGAAGACATCGCTCGCTTTGTGCACACCGGTTGGATCGGGTTTCCAGTCCCGCTGGTAACTGACCGTCACCGGGGCGATCCAGCTGCGGCTCAACTGGCCGCTCATGACGGCGTTCTGCTCCTGCTGAAAGTTGAAAATCAGATTTTTCTCGTCGCTAAGGTAATTGTGCAGGTCACTGCCACCCCAGACGAGATTTGCGACAAAACTAAAGAGTACTAAGTGCTTTTTCAAAACGAGAAAATCCTTCTTTGATTTCGGGATGGCTGATGGTCAAACTGGGGAGGAACCGTACCGTATTGCGCCCCGCTTTGAGGACGATCACGCCTGCTTCAAACGCAGCGGAAATGATGGCCGACTGGCTCTCGGGATTTTTCGCCCGTAAACCGCGCATCAATCCCAGCCCCACTGCCCCATCAAACATGGTATCGTATTGTGCCATAATCGCACTCAATTTCTCCTCAAAGATCAATTGACGCTGCGCAATTTCTCCTTGATCGTATTGTCTCTCCAGCAGATCCAGCACCGTCAGTCCCGCACGCATACTGAAGTAGTTGCCCCCAAACGTACTGCCATGGTCACCGGGCTTGAAAATCTCCTTGAGGTTGGTCATGACCGCTCCGATGGGCACCCCGCCACCCAGCCCCTTGGCCAGCGTAATGATGTCCGGCTCGATCTCGTAAAGTTGAGAGGCAAGAAATTTCCCGGTACGGTACACGCCGGTCTGCACTTCATCGATAATGAGCAAAATCCCCTCTTTCTTGAGGTGCTGAGCCAACATCTGCACGGCATGCTTGTCGAGCGGCTGTACACCCCCCTCCCCTTGCACCAGCTCCAACATCACCGCCACCGTCTCATCGTCGATCGACTCGATGATCGCCTCAATGGCCGGCTCATAGCTGAACCCATCGGGATACGGGGCAAAAAACGGCGTATGGAATTTCCCCTGCCCCGTCGCCTTGACCGTCGTAATCGTCCGACCGTGAAAGGAGTTTTCAAGCGTAATGACTTTGAACCGCTTCTTGTCAAAATGGGTCTCACCGTACTTGCGGGCGATTTTGATCGCCGCTTCGTTGGCCTCGGCACCGGAGTTGCCAAAAAACACCCGCATGTCGTACCCACTCAGCTCCACCATGCGCTTGGCCAAGTGTGCCTGAGGTTCAATCACTTGGAGATTGGAGATGTGGAGGATCTTGGAAGCTTGGTCACACAGAGCATTGACCAGTTCCGGGCGGGCATGACCGACCGAGTTGACCCCGATCCCACTCCCAAAGTCGATAAAATCACGTCCATCATCGGTGTAGAGGGTCGAGCCCTCCCCTCGGACAAAGTTGGTGTAGTTGCGTCCGTATGTTGACAGGACATACGTCCGATCCATGGTTTCGAGTGTCATGATAAATGCCCCCAGTAAAATTGAGAATTATTATACCATTTTTCTCCGCTTTTTATAGAGCTGTTACGCACACGGTGCTATACTTTTATATCTAAAACGAAAGTGTCATTCATGCGCTACCCAATCGAACACTCTTCCATCCTCGCCAGTGTCACCAAGTGGGTCTTACTCTCCGGAGGAGTGGGGATCATTATTGGGGGGATTGTCACCTTTTTCTTGAACATTCTGATGGGGGCAGAGCACCTCGGGAGTGGCATGCCGATCCCCTATTACTTTTTTCTCCCTTTCGGTCTGGTGGTCAGTGTCTGGCTCACCAAGACCTTTGCCCCTGATGCCAAAGGGCACGGTACCGAAAAAGTGATTGAAGCGGTGCACAAAAAAAGCGGCAAGATCAATATCGCCGTCATACCGGTCAAGCTCCTTGCTACCGTCATCACCCTTGCCTCTGGGGGATCAGCCGGAAAAGAGGGACCCGGTGCCCAGATCGGAGCTGGAACAGCTTCGTGGATCTCCGATCTGTTGCACTTCTCCAAGAAAGATCGACAGAAACTGGTTATCTGCGGGATCAGTGCCGGATTTGCGACGGTGTTTGGTACCCCCATCGCCGGAGCAATTTTCGGGGTGGAAGTATTGATCGTCGGCTCGATCAAGTACGACCTGCTCCTCCCCTCCTTTGTCGCTGGGTTTACCGCCTTCTTTACCGCTCAGTATCTCGGGGCGCACTACACCTATTATGATATCAGCTATTTCCAGCACTACTTCATCGACATTGTGCTGATCGGCAAAGTAGTACTCGGGGGGATCTTTTTTGGTCTGGTGGCTTGGCTCATCATCGCCACCCTCAAGCAAACCGAGGATGCCATCGAAAAAATCCCCATGAACCCCTACACCAAAGCGCTTGCGGCCGGTGCCTTACTCTTGGCACTCTCATACGGGGTCGGCACCCACTACTTTGGGCTGGGACTCGACACCATCACTGAATCGATGCAAACCGGCTCCAGCACGTCTGTCAATCTCCCTTGGTACTCCTTTATCATCAAAATCTTTTATACGGCTGTCACCCTCGGCAGCGGGGGGAGTGGAGGGATCGTCACCCCGATTTTTTACATCGGTGCGACGAGTGGCCACTTCTTCGGAGGCCTCTTCGGGAGCGAAGGTCAGTTGGCATTGTTTGCTGCGCTGGGCTTCGTCAGTGTACTCGCCGGTGCGACCAATGCGCCCATCGCTGCGATCGTCATGGCGATGGAGCTTTTTGGGATGGACATCGCCCACTATGCCGCCGTCTCCATCGTCATCGCCTTCCTCCTCTCCGGACACCGGAGCGTCTTCCCCTCTCAGAAAATATCCATGTCCAAATCCGATCTCCTCGATCTCGATGCTGGGGAAGACATCGAACACTCCCGCGTCCGCCTCAATGAACAGAAAACCCAGCAATTTCACAACATTCAACGCCGAATCGAAGTCAAACGCCAAAAGCGAAAAACGCAGCGGGAGCGCCAAAGAACCAAAAAATAGGAC
>WFMQ01000135.1 GCA_015488995.1 Nitratifractor sp.
CCGTACCGAGTGCGACGGCAAAATCGGCGATAAACGCATCTTCACTCTCACCGGATCGGTGGCTCATCACACAGGTGTATCCATTACGCTGTGCCAGTCGTACCGTCTGCATCGTCTCACTGACTGTGCCGATTTGATTGGGCTTGATGAGGATCGAGTTGGCGATGGCTCGGTCGATCCCTTCGGACAAAATTTTGGGATTGGTCACAAAAATATCGTCACCGACCAGCTGCACCTTGTGCCCCAGTCGTGCCGTCATCTCTTGCCATCCGTCCCAGTCGTCCTCACTCAGACCATCTTCGATGGAGACGATGGGGTACTGATCGACCAGGTTCTCGTAGTAGCCAATCATCTCACTGCTGCTCAGCTCACGCCCCTCCGATTGCAGGACATAGGCCCCGGCATCGTTGACGATCTCCGAGGCCGCTACATCCAGCGCAATGGCGATCTCTTTGCCCGGAGTATATCCCGCCGCTTCAATCGCTTGGATGATGACCTGGATGGGTTCTTCATTGGACTTCAGATTCGGGGCAAATCCCCCTTCATCCCCGACCGCAGTGCTCTCCCCCATGCCGTCGATGATCTTCTTGAGGTTGTGATACACTTCGGACGAAGCCCTCAACCCCTCGGAGAAACGATCAAAGCCGACCGGCATGATCATGTACTCCTGAAAATCGACCGAATTGTTGGCGTGTTCGCCCCCATTGATGATGTTGAGCATCGGGACGGGCATGACGACGGCATTGGCACCACCGAGGTAGCGGTAGAGGGGCATCTTGAGCGAGGCCGCCGCCGCACGGGCGACCGCCATGGAGACCCCCAGTACGGCATTGGCTCCGAGGGTTCCATAGTTGTCGGTGCCATCGGCCTCTTTCATCGTCAGATCCACATCGGCCTGATTGTAAGGGCTCATTCCGATCACCGCTTCTGCCAAGACAGTGTTGACATTCTCGACCGCTTTGAGCACCCCTTTGCCCATATAACGATCCCCCCCATCTCGCAGCTCCAATGCCTCGCGCTTCCCAGTGCTCGCACCGCTGGGGACGATGGCACTCTCTTGCGTCCCGTCACTCAACGTCACCGTGACGCGCACCGTAGGATTCCCCCGGCTGTCCAGCACTTCGTTTCCAACAACATCTTCGATATAGATCATCACGTATCCTTTAATGGTTCTGGTATGTGTATTTTATCGAAAAGGGGTAAAAGCTTCGCTGTGGAACAAAATTCCACAGCGCAACCCCAATCCATCCAGCCACCATCCCCCCGCCCTCTCCCTTCCATATGGTCACCCAAATCCGTAAACAGAAAATCTGTAGTAGCTGTGATGTTCGTTGTCCATGGGGGGTGTGCACAATCTAAGTCGCACCGTAGGATCGGCGATGATTGTGTCTAATGCCTTTTTCTATGTACGGACTTGGGGTCACTTTAGAAAAGTTTGGGTAGGATATTTTTTCATTTCTGTATTTTAGTTTTTGATGCGGGCCCTATCTTGGGAACATTGTGATCCTTCCCTGCTATCATGTCATGGGAAAAAGGTACTTCCTGCCCACAATCATACAAAAGGAGATCCGCGATGCCACACCCCA
Source organism: Nitratifractor sp. (assembly GCA_015488995.1). Lineage (GTDB taxonomy): Bacteria > Campylobacterota > Campylobacteria > Campylobacterales > Sulfurovaceae > S017-3. The sequence goes on from WFMQ01000135.1 coordinate 1,587, forward strand.
CACTGCGATCAACACTTCTACCTGTACGCCCTCTTGCCATGGCATTCTCCCTCATGTTTAGTGGTTGCACGGGTGCCACCACCCAAGGGGACCCCTCCCCCAAAGTCGTGATATATACCAATGGCTTTACCTCCACACCCCTGGGGCACTATACGACCGCACAATTGAACCGTGAGTGGAACACCCCACCCAGCTCTCTCGGGGTGCGTGATGGGCGCGTAACCATCGTAGACGATCCTGCCGACAACAAAGTCATGCAAGTCCTCTATCCCCGTGGCAAGTACAGACCCCACGACACCGGGGCCCAATGGAAGCTCATGTTCAACCACTCCTATGATGATCTGTATTGCTCCTATCGAATCAAATTTGATCAGGAGTTTGACTTTGTCAAGGGGGGCAAATTGCCAGGTTTGGCCGGAGGGACTGCCCCCTCAGGCGGCAAAGCGGTCACCGGTCACAATGGCTGGAGTGGTCGCATCATGTGGAGAAAGGGTGGTCAACTGGTGCAATACCTATACTCCCCAGACAAACCGGGTAGATACGGAGAGGATTTTTCTTGGAACACAACGATCACGAGAGGCGTATGGCACACCCTCACCAACCATTTCACGATGAATACCCCCAGCAAACAGGATGGTATCATGCAAGCCTGGTTTGATGGGAAATTGGTTCTCGACAGAAGAGACATACGGTTTCGAGATGATACGAGTTTTGGGATAGATTTGTTCTATTTTAGTACTTTTTTTGGAGGCGCTGACCGTAGCTGGAAAACCTCCAAGGATGAAACCGTTCTTTTTGATGATTTTGTCATCTATTACCCCACCCACTAAACACCCAAATGTTTGATGCGGCAATTTCGTTCATAATCAAGGCAGATTTTTGAAGGACTCGCCTTAGCGAATTCAAGAAAATCTAACGCCGAGTATGGGCGAAAGTGCTGCACCCTTCGGGGAGAGCGATACGAGACGACCTGCA
>WFMQ01000136.1 GCA_015488995.1 Nitratifractor sp.
CGCTTCAGCACAGGCAGGCACATCATGGTACCCTACACATTCGACACACTTATCAGCGTGGACGTAGTAGATGTCCTCACCCGTTGGGTTATCGTCCTCATCGACAATCGCTTCGACCGGACACTCGTCGATGCACGCAGCACAACTGATACACGTATCGGTAATAATTACAGCCATATTTTCTCCTTTTAGTTATGGTATCCGCACTATATCACAAGGTTTTTAAACCTTACTTTAATTGGGAAGAAATTGGGGGTATTTTAGAGACCAAGGTGTGATTTTATCGCATCCACTCTGTCGGTTTTTTCCCAATTGAATCCAGCCTCTTCCCGTCCGAAATGGCCATAAGCTGCCGTACGACGATAGATGGGCTGGAGCAAATCAAGTTCACGAATGATACCAGCCGGTGTCAAGTCAAACAGCTCCGTCACACACGCTTCGATCTTCTCTTCAGACACCACCCCTGTCCCATGGGTATCCACGAGGATGGAGACCGGTTCGACCACACCAATCGCATACGCGACCTGAATCGTCACGCGATCGGCCACGCCGGCGGCTACGAGGTTTTTGGCGACGTGGCGAGCCGCATAGGCCGCTGAGCGATCGACTTTGGTGGGGTCTTTGCCCGAGAAAGCACCGCCACCATGGGGGCACGATCCTCCGTAGGTATCGACGATGATTTTACGACCGGTCAACCCCGCATCCCCTTGCGGTCCACCGATGACAAAGCGACCGGTAGGGTTGATGTGATAGACGATATCCTCGGCAAGGAGGGATGCGGGGATCACCGCATGGATCACTTCGGTGAGGACATCCCTGTGCAAGGTCTCTTGATCGACATCGGGGCTGTGCTGGGTGGAGACGACGACCGTCGTCACTTCGACCGGTTGACCGTCTCGGTAACGGACACTCACCTGAGCTTTGCCATCGGGACGCAGATATGGAAGCGTACCGTCCTTGCGCACTTCGGCCAATTTGGCCGTGATCTTATGTGCCAATGAAATCGGCAAAGGCATCAACTCCTGGGTCTCATTGCACGCATACCCAAACATCAATCCCTGATCCCCGGCACCAATCTCTCCGGAGCTTTGATCCACTCCCTGATTGATATCCGGACTCTGCTCGCCCACACCGTTGAGGACACCGGCACTGCGGTAGTCAAAGCCAAAATTGGCGTCGGTGTACCCAATCTCACGTACCACCTCTCGGGCAATCTCTTGCATGGGGGCATACGTATGGGTCTTGAGCTCACCGGCGATGACACAAAAGCCGTTGCTCAGCAGGGTTTCACATGCCACCCGGGCTCCCGTGTCCCGTTCGATGATGTAGTCGAGGATCGCATCACTGATCTGGTCGGCCATCTTGTCCGGGTGACCTTCCGTGACCGATTCGCTGGTAAAAATATACTCTTTGGTCATATATTCTGTCCTTTAATATGTTTGATTTTCGATCGTTTTGGCCAGTTGTTCCGGCAGCAAACCCAGTGATTCTTCGACCAAGCGGGTATTGCCGTGACGGATGAAGGTATCGGGGTATTCGAAAGTCGTCACCTGCACATCGCGGATCCCCATCCGCGCCAACGCCTCCATCAATGCCGATCCCACCCCTCCGGCTGCGGCACTGTCGCTGAAAACATACCAACGCCGATGGGTCATCGCCAGCTCACCCAACAATGCTTCGTCCAATGGCTTCACAAAGCGCAAATCCACCACCGTCGGATCGCTGTGCATCTGCTCGGCAGTATGCATCGCCCGCCCCACACCGTTGCCGTAACCAATCAGGGCAATGTCACGTCCGTGGTGGAGCACCTCCCCTTTGCCCAACTCATAGTCGGAGACTGCCGCGTCTGCCGCGATAAACGCACCCCGTGGATAGCGAAACGCAAAAGGGCGATTGTACTCAGCCGCGAAGTGCATGATCTTCTGCATGGATGTCCGATTGTACGGTGCCGCGAGGGTCATGTTGGGGATGGCCCGCAGATACGAGATATCAAAGACCCCTTGATGGGTCTCCCCATCCTCACCAACAATCCCGGCTCGATCAATCGCAAAACTCACTCCGGCATCCATCAGGGCGATGTCATGAATCACTTGGTCGTACCCGCGCTGCAGGAAGGTGGAATAGATGGCACAAAAGGGTTTGAACCCCTCTTTGGCCAAAGGCCCCATCGAAGTGACGGCATGTTGCTCTGCGATGGCCACATCCCAAAAACGATCGGGGAAGGCCTCCATCGGTCCGTTCATCCCGGTTCCGCTCGGCATGGCGGCCGTCACCCCTACGATTTTGGGGTCATTTTTGGCCAAGCTAACAAGGGTATCAGAAAAAATTTTCGTCGCGGGGATCACCCCACCCTTTTTGACCGATTCACCATTGGAGACATCAAAGGCACTCACCCCATGCCATTTCTCCTTGGAGCGTTCGGCTCCTTCAGCATACTCATACCCTTTCCCTTTGGTGGTCTGGGCATGGACGATCACCGGACGTCCCATCTTTTTGGCGATTACGAGTGTCGCTTTGATGGTCTCGATGTCGTGGCCGTCGATGGGGCCGATGTACTTGATCCCCAGCTCTTCAAACAGCAGACCCGGTGTCAAGATGCGCAACGACTCATCAAGTCGCTTCAGGACATATGCCGTCCCATCGGCTGAGATCGAATGGAGACCATCTTTGACCACCCGCTTGACCTTGGTGTAGACCGGGCCAGACATGGTACGTGACAGGTAGCGACTGATCGCGCCAATCGGGGTCGAAATGCTCATCTCATTGTCATTCAGGATGATGACGACGGGATATTGACGCTCTCCGAGTTCGTTGAGGGCTTCGTATACCATCCCCGCCGACATACTCCCGTCGCCAATGAACGCCACCGGCACCCGATCGCTCTCCCCCTTCAGGGCAAATGCTTTGGCCGCACCCACCGCGAGAGAGATCGAGGTGGAGCTGTGCCCAGCTTTGTAATAATCATACGGGGATTCATCCGGATCAGTGTATCCGCACATCCCACCGTATTGGCGTAGGGTCTCAAACTCATCCCATCGGTCGGTGATCAGCTTATGCGCATACGCTTGGTGAGAGACATCGAAAAGGAAGGGATCCCTCACGGGGTCAAAGACCGAGTGCATGGCGACGATCAAGTCGGTGGCTCCGAGAGAAGGGCTCAAATGCCCTCCGTTTTCACTCACCACTTCAAGGATACGTTGACGTATCGTTTCTGCCAAATCTTCAAGCTCGGCCGTTGTTTTACTGTTTAGGTTCATATCGCTACTCGCTTTATCGCTTGTTCGACGATCATCTCGAGAGCCTGCTTGAGGGTCTTGACCGTCAAATCTGCCTCCGTTTCGCGGATGACTGCCTTCAGGGTTGCCTTGTCGGTATCGGTGACGAGACTTTTCAACGTGTTAATCATAATCACTTTTTCTTTGAATCGGCTAAAATCCTCCAGTGGCAGTGCTGTAATGTCCGTCGAAACAGTGCCATTGAGAACCGTGGCTTCTTTCAACGGAGTGCCTCGGAGAGCCCCGTAAAGAGACGATCGTTTTGGCGAGCCGTCCCGACGGTGATGCGGATGGCATTGAGGCCATACGAAGCGAGGTTTCGGACGATAATCCCTTGGCGCAGGAGGGTATCGGCGATCGATGTGGCATCGTAAGGTGGGTCAAACAGGTAGGTGATAAAATTGGTATAGCTCTCGATGTAGCGCAAGCCCTGCTCCCTCGCAAAGGCTTCATACCGTCCGATCTGCTCCCGATGCACTGCAAGGGATCGGGGGACGAAGTCGGCATCCCGACTGGCGGCAATCGCTGCGGCCAGTGAGAGGGTGGAGATGTTGAACGGGGGGCGCATTTTGTAGAGTGCTCGGATGATATCGGGATGGGCGATGCCGTAGCCAACCCGCATCCCCCCCAAACCATACGCCTTGGAGAATGTCCCAAGATAGATGGCATTGGGGTAGGAGAGTATCTCCTGAGGATCGAGTCGAAACGCGGGATCTTTGGCGGCGGCATACTCCATGTATGCCCCATCGATGACAACCAACGTATCCGGATCGGCTGCTTCGATGATCCGAATCACGTCATCGTGCGGGATCGCATCACCCGTGGGATTGTTGGGCGTGCAGACATAGACCACATCCGGAGTGTGCTTCGCCATCATCGGGAGAAACTCCTCAACCCGGTGTTCATAGCTCGGTGTACGCAGGATCTCAGCCCCCACTTGCCGGGCATAGATTTCGTACATCGCAAACGTCACCTGCGTCATGAGGACGGTGCTGGTCTCATTCAGTTTTGCACGGCTGATAAACTCCAGCACTTGATCGCTCCCCGCACCGATGATGATCGTCTCTTCTCCAACGTCAAAGCGTTCGGAGAGAGCGGCCTTGAGCTCATACATACTGTCGTCTGGGTAGAGATGCGCTTTGTCGGCGTGGTCGATGATGGCACGTTTGACCGCTGGGCTGGTGCCGATGGGATTTTCGTTGGAGGCCAGTTTGACCACATCCTCGGGGGCGATCCCAAACTCCCGCACGACCAACTCGATGGGTTTGCCGGCTTCGTAGGTTTTGATGGTGTCCAGTTCTGGGTTAAAGTTCATAGTGTCTCCTCTTCTATCAGGAGGGCGACCATCAGACGTGCCGGTGGTGCCCTCGACCTTCACATCTGTAGTGTATCATTTCCGTTTTCAAACATCGTCCGCTTCTTTGACGTATGAACCGAGGAATTTGATCGCGTCGGTGTATGTGTCAAAAATCCGCTTGATGGGCGCGTCGTCTTTGTGGCCGTCAAATTCGATGAAGAAGATCGATACCCCTTCGACGATGTGGGATTTGATCTTGGTCAAATCGATCGATTCCTCCCTGAAATCAAGCAAGAAATCGACCAACGCTCCGGGACGGTTGGGGAGGCGCACGAGGATCGTCGTCTTATCATTCCCACTCGGGGCATTCTCAAAATCGCTGATGACAAAAAAGCGTGTCTTATTGTCCCCTTGGTCCTCGATGTTGCTGTATCGGATCGGCAGGCGGTACATTTTGGCAGCGACTTCGGCACAGATCGCGGCTGATTCGGGATCCTGCGTTGCCAATTGGGCAGCCTTGGCTGTCGATTCGACGGGGATCTGCTCCACCTCATCCAAGCCAAAATCCTCAAGAAAATGCTTGCATTGACCAAACGCGATGTCCTTGGAGTAGATCCGCTTGATGGTGCGGGTATCTTCGGCCTGCGTCGCAAAAACATGATGGATCTCAATCATCACTTCGGCGATGATTTTCAGGTCATACTCACTCAGACACGAGATGGTGTCGCTGACGATTCCATTGAAACTGTTTTCAATCGGCACGACACCAAACCGCGCCTGCCCTCGTGCGACTTCCCGAAAGACCCCTTTGATGCTGCCGATGGGGAGATAGTTTCCCAGTGCGCCAAATTTAATCTCCGCCGCCTGATGGGTAAAGCTCGCATCGGGTCCGAGGAAAGCGATTTGCTCTGGCAGCTCAAAATTACGTGCCACGGCAAACAGTTCGAGGAAGAGGGCTTCAATCGCAGTGTCACTCAAGACCCCTCCCCCCTCACGGTTGTGCTTTTTGAGGCGTTCGAGGATCTCTTGCTCGCGCTCGGGGCGGTAGATGGGAGCCCCGGTGCGGTTCTTGAGGTGCCCCACTTCGTTGACATAGCGCATCCGCTGGTTGTAGAGGTCGATCAATTGATCGTCGATCCCATCGATGGAGTGACGCAAATCCTCGAGTGTCATCATATTATCCTTCGGTTTTCGTATTGAGGTACCCTTTTTCGAGACGGATTTGATCTTCAAAATTCTCTCGATCGCGAATGAGGCGTACATGGCCGGCTTCAAGAGCAACTTCGGCGGCACGCCCTCGGGTATTGTAATTGCTCGCCATCGTGAAGCCATAGGCTCCGGCACTGTGGAGGGCAAGCACATCATTGTGCTGGGTGGGGGGCATCGGCACTTTTTTCCCGAACCAGTCGCCACTTTCGCAAATGGGACCGACGATATCGGCTTCGGTAGCCTCTCCGTGACTCTCCCCAAGGTATTCGATCCGATGGTACGCGTGATAGAGGGTCGGGCGCATCAAGTCATTCATCGCTGCATCTACGATGACAAACCGCTTGCCGCCGTTCTCCTTTTCGTACAATACCCGCGTCAAGAGTACCCCTGCATTGGCCACCATCGAGCGACCCGGCTCACACATGATGGTCAGATCGATCCCGCGAATCGTCTCGGTAATCATATCGGCATAGGCATCGACATCGATGGGAGTCTCATCATCATATACGACCCCCAATCCACCCCCGACATCGAAAAATTTTATCTCCACCTCAATCGCATGGAGTGAGCGCACCAGATCGGCGACAATCCGCGTCGCCTCGCGGATCGGCTCCAGATCGGTCAATTGCGATCCGATGTGAAAATGGATCCCAATCGGATCGAGGTACTCGGAGTTTTTGGCATAAATGTACATCCGTTTGGCTGTGTCGATCTCCACGCCAAATTTGTTTTCATGCAATCCGGTCGAAATGTACGGATGGGTCTGCGCATCGACGTTGGGGTTGACTCGGATCGAGATGCGTGCTTGTTGGCCAAGGCGTTGGGCGATCCTTTCGACCCGTTTCATCTCCGCTTCACTCTCAAGGTTGATGAGGAGGATCCCCTCACGCAACGCCATCTCGATCTCATCATCCCGCTTCCCGACCCCGGAAAAGATGATTTTGTACCGATCGACTCCGGCAGCGAGTGCCCGCTGGACTTCGCCGATGCTTACGCAATCCGCTCCGGCACCCTCATGAGCAAACTGCGCGACAACGGAGAGATTTGAATTGGCTTTGACCGCATAGGATATGAGGGACTTGTGTCCGGCAAACGCTTCTTTGAGCCGACGGTAATTTGCCACCATCGCATCGAAGTCGTAAACATAGAGAGGGGTGCCGTAACGTTCGGCGAGTGTCTGATAATCAACCTGCATGTGTCTGTCCGTATAAAAAAGTGGTTGATTTTAGCGAAAGTTTAATTAGACGGGGGAAGGGGGTCGATCCCCTTGCGCGAAAAGTGGGAACGGACGTCGTTCAGTGCTCGCCCGCTTAGTGCCAACGCCGCCTCAGACGCATGGGTGATGATCTCCGAGAGGTGCGGGGTCTCATCGGGTGAAAAATCATGCAGGACGTAATCGGCGACCTGGCTTTTGTACTCCGGCTTGCCGACACCGAGTCGGATGCGGTTGTAGTCGCGCGTGATGTGTTCATCGATCGAGCGGAGGCCATTGTGACCGCCGTGACCGCCCCCTTGCTTGAATCGGATCGCCCCGAAGGGGAGATCGATGTCGTCGTGGATGACGACAACATCCTCGGTGTCGATCTTGAAAAAATTCGTGACCGCTTGGACGCTTGTGCCCGAGAGGTTCATGTACGTGGTGGGTTTGAGAAAAAAGAGGTTGCCGAGGCGATAGAGTTCGCCTTGAAACGACGCTTTGGAGATGTTCCGCGCTCCGAGATCGGAGACGAGATGATCGATGACACGCCAGCCAATGTTGTGGCGATGCATCGCGTACGCCGACCCCGGATTGCCCAAGCCGACGTAGAGGGTCATTTAGCGGGCTTTGATCATACCACACACGGAGACGTGAGGGTGGTCCATCATCCGGCAGCCCTCGGCGACATCAATGTCACGAACCAAGATCGATTCGTCCCGATCGAGATCGCTCACATCGAGGGTGTAGTTGTGAGGAATGTTTTCGATCGCGCCGCGCACTTTGAGGCGACGTTTGGTGATGACGAGTACCCCTTTGTTTTTGAGCCCCTTGGGGACACCGACGGTACGTACAGGTACCAGATAATCGGTCACTTGGCCGGGAACCGCGATGCGCAGATCGACGTGGGTGATGTCACCATTGACCGGATGGAGTTGGTACTCCTGGATCACAACATTCAATTCTTTGTCACCGACCTTGACGGGAAACGCCAACGTCTCTTTGTTGCGTACGGTTCTGATAAATTCACCCCGCTTAAAGGCTGCGTGGATATTGTCCACACCTTTAGCATAGATGTTAGCGATCAGATAACCATCTCGTTTGAGCTGCTTAGCATTGCTCTTACCGATACTCTCTCTCATGATGCCTTCTAACATGTTGATCCTTTGTTGAAATTGGGACGGGATTATACCACCATAAGGCTGAAGGGCTTCTACTCTTCCTCATCCATCATCAGCTCAAACGCATCCAACGGTGCCTCCGACTTCTCAGTAGATCCCTTTTTGTCCTTGCGCCCAATCCCTTGAAGTTTGAGTTTCAAATCCGATGGACTTGTGGCATTATCCATGCCAATTTGCTCAGAAATGACACCGCTCTCAATCAAATCCAGCAAATGCTGATCAAACGTCTGTGAACCATAGATCTCTTTCCCCTCGGCCACCGCGTCGGGGATCTCATTGTCGCGCCCCTCTTCAATCAACTCCGCAATCCGTGGGTTCCGTACCAGCACTTCGAGTACCGCCACACGCCCCCCGCTGATCGTCGGTGCCAGTCGCTGTGAAATGACCCCTGCCAGCACCGAGGCGATGGCGGCTCGGACACGGTTTTGCTCCTCTTGGGCAAACATACCGATGATACGACCGATGGTCTCTTTGGCATCGAGTGTGTGGAGGGTCGAGAAGACGAGGTGTCCCGTGTTGGCCGCGTGCAACGCCAAATCGATGGTCTCGAGATCCCGAATCTCCCCGACGAGGATGATGTCGGGGTCTTCGCGAAGTGCCCCCCGCAGTGCATCACTGAAATTGCGGGCATCTTCTCCGATCGATCGCTGATTGATCAGGCATTTTTTGTCGGGGTGGACAAACTCAATGGGATCCTCGAGGGTGATAATATGGTGAGGCAACGTGTCGTTGATCCGATCGATGATCGCAGCCAGAGTGGTCGATTTGCCGCTTCCGGTCACACCGGTGACCAGTACCAACCCCCTATGGACTTTGGCGAACGCGGCGATGACATCGGGCAAATTCAAATCTTCCAAGGAAGGGATTTTGATCGGGATGATCCGAAAAACACCGCTCAATCCGTCCATCTGATAAAACAAATTCACACGAAAACGACCCGATCCTTCCAAGACATACGTGAAGTCCAGCGAGCGCTCTTCCAGCAATTTCTCGTATTGGAGTTTGGTGGTAATCTCGCGTGCCATTTGATCCAACTGGTCGGCGGTGAGAATGTCACTGCCCATTTTTTTCAGATCCCCATTGACACGTGCACGGACTTGCGAACCGGATTTCAGGTGAAGGTCGCTCCCTTTGTTGGCCACCAAGCTTTTGAGGTAAAGTTTAAGACGTGCTTCCATCCCCTACTCCAAGACCGAAAGCATCTCGGAAAAGGAGGTTTCAAAGGCCGCCAACCCTTCGGAGAGGAGCTGTGCATAGACCGCATCCATGTCAATACCCACGGAAGCCAACTGAGCAAAATAGGCATCAACCTCTTCGGGACGTGGTAAGCTCGAGGCGGCGGGCATCTCTGCCTCCATGGCAGATTGCAGCGTCGAGAGGGGCACGGTATTGATCGCATGCGACGCGCACAGCCGGCGCACATAGTAGTCAGGAGGGAGATCCTCCCCTTTCACCCCAGTACTGGCAAACAGCGTTTGGATGCTGGGTGTGTGGTTTTGCTCGATCATGGCATAGATCTTTGCGGCATTCATGATGCCCGTTTCTCCGGTGGGCATCCCTTTCTCCGCCAACGCTGCGTCCAGCATCCGGTCAAAGCGACTGACAAAGACCGACACGACAGCTTCGACCCGCGCACCACCGGTGTTTTCAAACTCATCGATGCCGACCTTCATCACCTTCAGGCACCGTTTCGCTTGTGCCGGCGAAAAGACCAACGTCGCATTGACGCTGATCCCGTCACTGAGCAATGCTTGCATCACCGGATACCCTGCCTCGGTCGCTGGGATTTTGATCATCACATTGGGTTCGCCGATGGCCTTAAACAATCGACGCGCTTCGGCCAAGGTCGCCTCGGTATCGTCTGAGAGGTAAGGATCGACTTCGAGGCTGATGTATCCTTCGCTCCCTCGATCGTATGCCGTACGCAACTCCTGCGCCGCCGTGCGAATATCCTCGATCGCCAACGCTTCATAGATCGCCTTGGGGGCTGCACCCTGCAACGCATCGATCTGCGACCGGTACGCGGGAGACGTCGCGATCGCCTTGGCGAAAATCGACGGATTGCTGGTCGCACCGTTGACGATCCCTTCACGCAGGAGTGCCGGAAACGCCTCCTGCACATAATCCCGCTCGATAAAATCCAGCCACAATGAATACCCGATATTATTGGCTTCCATGCTCATACTCCCAGTGATATTCTGCCCACGAACCTGTCTCACTCGGCTTCTCCAATGCACCGGAGAGTGTACCCAGAAATCGGTCACGTGATATCGACACGGCTCCCATACGCATGAGATGATCCGTTTCGACCTGGCAGTCGATAAAATCATAACTTTTTGCGGCTAAGACACCCCTTAGCGCGGTCAGGGCGATTTTGGAAGCGTTGGGACGGCGGGCAAACATCGACTCCCCAAAAAAGGCTTTGCCCAGAGCAATCCCATAGAGTCCTCCGACCAACTCCCCCTCCATGTAGGTTTCGATGCTGTGGGCAAACCCTTGTCGGTGAAGTTCGATATACGCTTCCTGCATCGACGGATGGAGCCATGTCCCCTCCTGTCCCAGTCGGGGGATGTCGCCGCAGGCGCGAATCACGGCGGGAAAATCGTGATCGAATTTCACATCGTATGCGCCGTTTCGTAACACACGCCGGAACGATTTGGAGAGTTTGAGGTCATGGGGGTAGAGGACGAGACGCGGATCGGGGGACCACCAGAGGATCGGATCGTCGGTATTGAACCACGGGAAGATCCCACGGGCATAGGCAGCAAGAAGCCGCTCAGGGCTCAAGTCTCCACCCCAGGCCAGCAACCCCTCTGTCGAAGCGTTGCGCGGATCGGGGAAAACGACCGAGTCGTCCTCAAGGGGTGGGATCATGACGGTTTCGCTCATGCGGCAGTCACCTCAAAGGCTCGCAAAGTCAAATCGCAACGCCGCATCCGCCCACTCGACCTTGACCCTGCCACCTTTTGTGAGCGCACCAAAGAGGATCGCATCGGTGAGAGGTTCTTTGATCTGCTCATCGATCACCCGGCCGATGTGGCGGGCACCGTACTGGGGATCGTGCCCCGCTTTGGCGAGGTATTTCCGGGCAGCTTTGGCCACTTTGACGGTGATGTGTTTGGGGACAAGTTGCTCATTGAGCCGCCTGATCTCAATCCGTACGATCTGCTCAAGCGCGTTGAGGCTCAGTGGCTTGAATGCAATGGTTGCACTCAAGCGGTTGCGAAACTCGGGGCTAAAAAAGTCTTTGAGTGCCCGTTCGGTTTTGGCGGAGGTCTCTTTGGCGAACCCCATCACGTTGGCCTCTTTGGTGCCGATGTTGGAGGTGAGGATCAGAATGACGTTTTTGAAGTCACTGACCACTCCGTTGTTGTCGGTCAGTTTAGCTCCGTCCATCACTTGCAACAGGATGTTCATGATGTCTGGATGGGCTTTTTCGATCTCATCGAGGAGGAGGACGGTGTGGGGATGCTTTTTGATCATCTCGGTCAGCAATCCCCCCTGCTCAAACCCCACATACCCTGGAGGAGCTCCGATGAGACGGCTCACCGCATGGGGCTCCATGTACTCACTCATGTCGAGCCGCTCGAAGTGCACCTCCATGGTCTCGGCCAGCGCGGTCGCCAGTGCGGTTTTGCCCACGCCGGTTGGGCCGACAAATAGGAAACTTCCGATGGGGGTATCCTCACGGTTGAGCCCGGCATAGGAGCGTTTGATGGAGCGCACCAGGGCGTGGATCGCTTCGTCCTGATCGATGATCTGCTCTTGCAAATTTTCCTCAAGGGTTGCCAGCATGGCGGTATCGTCCACATCAATCGTGCTGTCGGGCAGCTTGAGCATCCGTGCCACCCCCTTGGCGATCGCTTTGGATGTCACCTCCATGTGTTTTTGGCCGTGCAGCATGAAGTGCGCCCCCACCTCGTCGATGATGTCCATGGCCTTGTCGGGCAAAAAACGGTCATGCACATATTTGACACTCAAATCAATCGCCGTCTGCAACGCTTTGTCACTGAAAGCAATCTCGTGATGGGCTTCATAGGTGTGCTGCACCCCTTTGAGGATTGTATAGGTATCCTCGATCGAAGGTTCGGGGACATCGACTTTGGCAAAGCGTCGGGAGAGGGCTTTGTCCTTGTCAAAAAAGTTGCGATATTCGGCGTACGTCGTCGCTCCGATGCAGCGGATATCACCCCGTGCCAAAGCGGGCTTGAGGATGTTGCTCGCATCCATGCTTCCGCCCCCGGTGCTCCCGGCTCCGACGAGGGTGTGGATCTCGTCGATGAAGATGATCGCATCGGGGAGGGCTTTGAGCTCATCAATCACCCCTTTGAGCCGCTTCTCAAAATCCCCGCGAAATTTCGTTCCGGCCACCAGTGCTCCCATCTCCAGCGCGAAAATCTGGGCATGACGGAGGACGTCTGGGACGGTACCCTCGGCAATCCCGAGTGCCAGCCCCTCGGCGATGGCGGTTTTGCCCACACCGGGCTCTCCGACGAGGAGAGGATTGTTTTTCTTGCGGCGTACCAACGTCTGCATCACCCGCTCGATCTCCTCGGCACGGCCGATGACGGGATCGATCTTTCCCCCCTCTGCCAGCGCAACCAATTCAATCGTAAATTGATCGAGATTGGGGTGGCGGCTTTCCTCTTTGTCTTGGGGATCGGAGGGTGTGTCTCCGATCGGATGCGAGATCACTTCGAGGATATCCACCCGCTCGATCCCCGCTTTGCGCAGCCAAAAAGCCACATGGGTCTCCTCCTGACCGCTCAGAGCCGCCAGCATATCGCCGATCGTCGCTTCCCGCTGTCCGGCAGCGTGGATGTGGTCCATCATATCGTTGATGACGTATGAAAGGGCGACGGTCTCGAGGGGATCGGCACCCTCAGGGAGGATGGGGACATGGCGATCAAGGTGTTCGACCCCTTCCGAAGTCATCGCTGCCACGTCAACACCCAGTGTGGAGAGGATCGTTCCCCCCTCTGCGCTCTGCAACACTGCCCAAAAAAGATGCTCGACCGTCAGGTACTCATGGTGCTGGTCCTTGGCATACTCAACCGCCTGGGAAAAGACCTCGTTCAATGCTACGCTGATCATCTCACGCGCCTACGCATCGATCTCATACGTGGCCAGCAACGGAAACTGGTTCTGTTTGGCAAGGACTTTGACGTGCTCCACCTTGGTCTGGGCAATCTCACGCGTATAAACCCCGCAGACCCCTTTGCCCCGCTTGTGTACATCGAGCATGATCCGCTCCCCCTCCTGCTGGCTCTTGTGGAAGATCGTCGTCAAAATGTGAACGACAAATTCCATCGTCGTATAATCATCGTTGTGCAGCACCACCCGATACATCGGCGGCTCATCCAACACAATCTCTGTGTCAATTTCTTCTTGAATTTTGGGCAACGTCTTTTCCTTGATAACTTATTCTCTCCAATTATACCTTTAAAAACCAAAATGAAAAAACACTCGGTACCCCAAATCCGTCAATAGAAAATCTGCAGTAGCTGTGATGCTCGTGTTCATGGGCTTTGCGTAAAATTTGAGTCGCACCCGTAGGTTCGGCGATGATTGTACGTGAAGCCCATGGAGACGATGATTGCGGCTAATGCTTTTTTCTATTTACGGATTTGGGGTATAATTACAAAATTCAACACAAGTGAGATTGTGCCATGCAACACCTCATCGATACCAACGATTTCTCCGATCGGGATATTGCCTCGATTTTTGCCGATGCCCGCCGCTTCAAGGCCAAACGCCCCCCACGACTCCTCAAAGACAAACTTCTCATCACCCTTTTTTTTGAAGCCTCCACCCGTACCCGCAGCTCCTTTGAAGTCGCAGCCAAACGCCTCGGAGCGGCGGTCGTCCACCTCGACCCCTCCCGCTCCTCGACCAAAAAGGGAGAATCACTCGAAGACACCTTTGCCAACCTGTGTGCCATGGAGCCCGACGGCGTCATCATCCGCCACGGTGAAAACGCCACCCCTGGTATCCTGGCCGAGATGGAGATGACTCCGGTGATCAACGCCGGAGCGGGCAATTACGCCCACCCCACCCAAGCCCTACTCGATCTCTTTACCCTCGAAGAGTATTTTACTGACGAGGGGGGCGTCGCAGGCAAGAAGATCGCCATCGTCGGCGACGTCGCCAACTCCCGGGTCGCTGCCAGTGGTATCCGACTGTTGCAGCGGATGGGGATGGAGATCACCCTGGTCGCCCCTGAGCCCTTCATGCCCGAGACCGATCTGCCGCACACCGAACGGATCGAAGAGGTGCTTGACCGTGTCGAAGTGATCATGAGCCTCCGTGCCCAGCTCGAACGGCACGCCAAACCGATCTTTGAAGATTATGCCGAGTACGCCCGGCACTACTGCCTCACTGAGGAGCGGCTTGACGATCGCTCCATCATGATCATGCACCCCGGTCCGGTCATGCGCAACATCGACATCAGTGACGACCTCCTCGACGATCCCCGATCTCTCGTGCTCGATCAGGTGACCAACGGTGTCTATGTGCGGATGGCGATTCTCAAGCATCTCTTGCTGGATAAAAATTGATATTACCCCACTCACTAAACACACAAACATTTGGGTGTTTGGTTAGTGGGGTAATAACCGTACGTTTATCCACAAGAGATTACGCTATGATACGCTCACGATTTCTCGTCGTGAAAGGCACTCTCTATGGCATTTACCCAACTCAAACTCTCTCAGCCGCTCTTGCGAGCCATCACCCAGCAGGGATACACCCAGCCCACGCCCATCCAAGCACAAGCGATCCCCCTCATCATCGAGGGGAAGGATGTCCTCGCTGCGGCACAGACCGGTACCGGCAAAACGGCAGGCTTCACCCTCCCATTGCTGGAGCGGCTCACCCACCACACCCCGGTGATGAAGCGGCACCAGATCCGTGCGCTGGTGCTGACACCCACACGGGAATTGGCGGCTCAGGTGGCCGAGAGTTTTCAACTCTACGGCGCACACCTTCCGTTTCGATCGACTGTGATTTTCGGGGGGGTGGGGATCCATCCTCAGCTGGCGACACTCCGTCGCGGTGTGGATGTCGTCATTGCGACACCGGGCAGACTGCTCGACATCGCCGGACAAAAAGGGATCGATTTCTCGGCACTCGAGACGCTGGTACTTGATGAGGCAGATCGGATGCTCGATATGGGTTTCATTCACGACATTAAAAAGCTGATGAAGCTGATGCCCCACCGGCGGCAGACGTTGCTGTTTTCGGCGACGTTTTCACCCGAGATCAAGCAGCTGGCTGGATCGTTTCTCCACAACCCCGTGACCGTAGAGGTGGCCCGAGAAAACACCACCGTCGATGCGATCAGCCAAGCCGTCTATCCAGTGGACAAAGTCCGCAAACGCTCCCTGCTCGCCAAGCTGATCCTTGAGAATGACTGGCAACAAGTGTTGGTCTTCACCCGCACCAAACATGGAGCCAATCGCCTCACCCAATACCTCGAAGAGCGGGGCATCCACGCCGCCGCTATCCATGGGAACAAAAGCCAAGGGGCACGCACCAAGGCGTTGGCAGGCTTCAAAGCCGGTCAGATTCGGGTGCTTGTCGCTACCGACATCGCAGCACGGGGGATCGACATCGAACAACTTCCCCATGTCGTCAACTACGAGCTCCCCAATGTCCCGGAGGATTATGTCCACCGCATCGGACGCACCGGGCGTGCGGGGATGAGCGGAGAGGCAGTATCACTCGTGTGCATCGATGAACACACCCTGCTACAAAACATCGAGAGGTTTATCCGAAAACCGATCCCCACCGTTCAAATCCCAGGCTTCGAACCCGACCCGTCTATCCCGGCAGAACCGATTCAAAACGGTGGGGGTGGACGGCGCAACGGAGGTCGAGGGCGCAACCGAAGACGGTAACCCCGGGGCAGCGACTTCAGTCCCGTGATGGACGGGTAAAATCCTGCCGCTTTAAAAAAGGTGTGGAGATTTTCAAATGACGGGGGTTCACCGCCATTCAACGGGACTGAAGTCCCTGCTCCTGATGGAAGGTATCAGGTGCGGTACTCGGCGTTGATCTTGACGTAGTCGTAGCTCAGGTCACATCCATAGGCGGTATAGCTCTCCTTGCCCACCCCCAGATCGCACGTGACCGTAAAGGTATCCTGTTGCATGACCCGGTAGGCGATTTCTTCTCTCTCCCGGTCGAGTTCTCGCTGCTCGGGAGCATAAATCAATGCATCATCGTAATGGATCCGTAAGCTCTCCTCATCACAAGCAATGCCAGCCGATCCTATGGTCGAGGCGATCCGCCCCCAGTTGGGGTCTTCGCCAAATAGAGCGGTTTTGACGAGGAGAGAGTTGCTCAGGGCTACGGCGGCCTTGCGGGCATCGTCGGTGCTGGCGGCTCCTTTGACTTCAAACGCGACTACTTTGGTCGATCCCTCTCCGTCACGGAGAATCATCATCGCCAGCTCAAACATCACATAGCGCAACCCCTCCCGAAACGCGTCACGGTGGTACACCCCACTCGCATGATTGGTCAAGAGGAGTGCCGTATCGTTGGTGGAGGTGTCCCCATCGACCGAGATACGGTTGAACGATCGATCCGCCCCTTCACGAAGGAGAGACTCCATCTCGTCGCGGGGAACATCCGCATCGGTCAGGATAAATGCCAGCATCGTCGCCATCGCCGGATCGATCATTCCCGCTCCTTTGGCAATCGCCGCGATGCGGAATGAGCCGCCCCCCGGCACGGTCACTTCACACGCCACCTCTTTTTTGAAAGTGTCCGTCGTCAAAATGGCTCGGGCAGTCGCATCGGAATCTCGCGCCGAAAAATCCAACCGATCAAAGGCTGAGACGATCCGATCCGTCGGGAGGCGGTATCCGATGACGCCGGTCGAGCTCATGATGGGGTGGGTGATCGATATCCGCTCTTTGAGGGCATCAAAAATGGTATCGATATCATCGATCCCAGCCTCCCCGGTCATCGCATTGGCATTTTTAGCATTGATGAGGAGGAAATCGGTCTTGAACCCCTTTGGGTACCGTTGGTAGTGGCGGAGGGGAGCTGCTTGAAACCGGTTGGCTGTGAAGACGGCGGCGACATCACACGGGGTCTCTGATCGAATAAACGCCACATCACCCTGGGATGCATCCGGGCGCATGCCGACATTGACGCTGTCAAAATAAAAACCGTCCAGGGTCGACAACCCCCCTTCAAGATCCGTAATCTTATACATAATTGAGCTCCTCTGGACGCTCTTTGCGTCGGATAAGTGTTTTGGCCAATTGGATCCCCTCACTGGTACCGACGAGGATCAGTTTGGCTTTGGGCATGATGAGCGTGTCCCCTTTGGGCATGGGGAGAAATCCCCCCTCTTTGGGGGTGATGCCAATCACATCGACGTTGGCAATGTCTCGCAGTTTTGCTTGCTTGAGTCTCTGAAGCACCAGCCAGCTTGTTTTGGAGACTTTGACCTCCTCCATATCCAGCGGGGTGTCGCTCCGGTAGAGAAACTCTTGGAGGATGTTCGCCATGTCAGGGCGCACCGTGATGGCACTGATCCGCTGTGCGAGCAATTTGGTTGCCGTCACGACACGATCGGCTCCGAGTTTGTGAAGTTTTTGTTCGTCTTCGGTACTGTTGGCATCGGTGATGATGAGAAACGGGTGTTTGGTTCGCCCAATCTCCCGCTCATACAAGCGTGCCGAAGCGATGACGGCAATGTTGTCGGCAATGTTGTCGGCGAGGGAGATGACCCCTTTGGCACTCGAAAGGTGGGATTTGAGAATCCCCTCTTCGGTGTGAGGCTCCGCAGAGACGAAGTAGGGGTATCGGTGTTTTTTGGCGACCGATTCAAAGTCCTCGCGCGGATCCACGACGACAAAAGGGATGTGATTTTCTCGGAGCTGCTGGGTGACCTGGATCGTGTAGTCGTTGTGATAGCAAATCACAAAATGGTGCTTGAGTCGGGCAATCTCATAGAGCATACTTCTCTCCTTGGCTATGGATTGGAATTCCCCCTTCTTGATCACTTCGGCCACGATCCCCACCGCGATGGTGAAGACCACAAATCCGACGATAATCAGGGTGATGGTAAAGATACGCCCCAGATCGGAGATGGGTCGGATTTCACCGTATCCGACGGTGGTAAAGGTGATGCCGGTCTGATAAATCGCATCCATCAATGGAAAATGGTCGATCAGCATGTAGCCGATGGTACCGACCAACATCGTCAGAACGGTCAGGATTAGGGGGATGCGAAACGGTGCGAGATGCCCGTAAAATTCGTCATTGAGGGTGATATGGGGTTTGTGGGATCGTTGCCAACCGAGCGTCTTTGGGATACGCTTCATGGGGATGCTTTGTCCCTGCGGCGGATCATCCCCGCAGAGAGGGGATTACTCGGCGACCTGAGCCTGGGCAGCTTTTTTCTTCATGGTACGCAGTGTAGAGGCTGCCACCTTGATCTTCTTGGTCGTGCCATCCTCGAGGGTGACCCGTACAGTCCGGAGGTTGGGAAGCTGTCGGCGCTTCGTTTTGTTGTGTGCGTGAGAAACATTGTTTCCTGTCAGGGGGCCTTTGCCGGTTACTTGACATCGTCTTGCCATGATAGAGCCTTTTAGGTGATTGGATTTTGGATACATTCTAATGAACATTAGAAAAAGTTTTGCGATTCTACTCAAAAGGGGCTTAATGGAGGCTAAACCCAAATCCGTAAATAGAAAAAAGCATTAGCCGCAATCATCGTATCCATGGGCTTCGCACACAATCATCGCCGAACTTACGGGTGCGACTGATCGCAGGAAATGCCCTTGGGTGCAAATTTTACACAAACCCCATGAACACGAGCATCACAACTACTGCAGATTTTCTATGTACGGATTTGGGCTAAACCCTACATTTTAAAATCGCACATGTGCATGGGGCATGCGTCTTGCCCCCACTCTCAAGGGGCTTGATCGGCAGGATGGACTTGAAAGGCTTGGCTACCATTCAGATCAGACTGAGGGTTCGCTCCGTCCACTTTGGGGCTAATCGTGTAGTTGAACGAGAAGTGATCGCCCACCGGCAACCCTGAAATGGAAGCCGAACACGTCGATTGGTTGGAATCCATGGCTTTCAATGCACAAGTCATGTAATCGCTCTTCAGCGTCGCATTCCCCTCGTCACCGTTGGTCACCGTATAGGCAACCGTCGGTACGCCATCTCGATCTTCACCGACCAAGGTAGCGTTGTATGCTTCCCCTTCCACAATCGATTTGGGGAGGTCGAAGCGTGTCAGGGTATACCAAGAGTCTTGGACGACATTCTGGACAACCGCCGAAAAGGTTTTGATGACATTGTTCTCCCCATCCGAACACGTCACCTGCACTCGGACTGTTAGGAATTTTCCCGTGCCCAATGATATCTTGCTGGCATCGAGCGTCATGTTTCCATCGGGAGAGATGGACGCGACAAACGCCGTATTGTTTGATTCGATGGCGTACGTGATTGGTATGCCCTCTGGATCCTTACATTCCACCTGAAATGTTTGTTTCGTCTTCTCATGCACACT
This sequence comes from Nitratifractor sp., assembly GCA_015488995.1. Taxonomy (GTDB): domain Bacteria; phylum Campylobacterota; class Campylobacteria; order Campylobacterales; family Sulfurovaceae; genus S017-3. Next base: position 19,700 of record WFMQ01000136.1, read on the forward strand.
GACATCCGTGGGGAACGTCTTAAAAACAGGTTCATGGTTTTTGCCCCCATCGACCACGTTGCATCCCGCCAAAAGTACCAGCACCATCGGCAACAGACCGACCCATAAACTTTTCTTCATCATAATCCTTTCATGCTGCTACGCACACGTCTTTGTCTGTAGCTATTATACCTCCATAGGTTTTAAGGGTCTCTGAGCCCAAAGCCGTAAATAGTTACGGATTTGGGCTGAGGTATTCAGGTGACAGCCATTACCCCTTCAAAGCTTCCGCAATCAATTCAATAGGGTTTTTGACCACGACATTCACGTCCGCCTGATGCAACGCATTGCCAATCTGCATGCG
>WFMQ01000137.1 GCA_015488995.1 Nitratifractor sp.
CTCGGAGATGTGTATAAGAGACAGGTATATATGATAGGTTGAGTAGTGCAGAACAGTTTTACCCTTATTTTAAAAATTGGTATTTTGAAAAAGTAGTACCTGAGATTTTAAATAATAAGCGAGATATATTGTTTGAAATAAGAGATAATAGCGTTGTCGGATTGTCGTTAGTGAAGTTTGAAGAAAAGAAATTATGTACCCTAAAAGTATTTGATGAATATCAAAATAAAGGTTTTGGTTTACAACTTTTCGAGAAGACATTTGAAGCATTAGAAACTGATAAGCCTTTTTTGACAGTGTCGGAAGAAAAATATTTGGAATTTAAAAAGATATTTAAACATTATAATTTTGAATTAACAGATGTTAAAAAAGGATTATATCGTAATGATAAATTAGAGTATTTTTTTAATCAGAGATAAACAGAATCATTGATATCCTCCGTTGAGGCAGCATATCAGTTGCATGATGATTGTTTTCGGGATCTTGGCTCGTTCCCACGCAGAGCATGAGGACAAAAGTAATGTTTTATGGGTTATCTGAATAGTTGTCGGGGTGTGCACCCCAAGGGCATTTCCGATGGGCAGGGAACCCCGATCTACGGCCATTTTTTGTAGGCGTTGTCTACAAGATTTGAATTGAAATACCTGATGTCGTCGGTGACCTCTTGGTCATCCAGCTTGGCAAGGCGAAGGCTTCCTCTTCGCTGTCCAGCTCTACTTCTGCCACAACCAATCCTTCATTGCTCCCCTCGAAAACGTCGACTTCCCATGTATGCTCCTCATGCTCCACCAAATAACGCGTCTTCTCCACGACAGCACTTTGGCAGAGAGCCTCCAGCATGTCGTTGGCATCTTGTAGCGGGATGGGGTACTCGAACTCCAGTCTGCTTGCACCCATACTTTTGCCTTTGATGGCGAGAAAGGCGTCTTGGTCGCGTATGCGTACTCTGACCGTGGTGTGGTCTGCTGTTGGGATGTAGCCTTGCTTGATGGTGCAGCCGTGGGTTAGGGGTGGTAGCTTGTCTGTGTCTATGAGAAATTTTTGTTCGATTTCGATGCCCATGGAGTTGCCTTGTTGTTTGGGAACATTATAGCACAGGTAAGTCGGGATGCCTGCCTATCGGGAATGCCCTTGGAGTGCGCTGGACACTTGAGCACTACCGATCTTGCCAACTATCTCGTCCGCGAAGCCAGCCTGCCGTTTCAGGATACCTATCACATTACTGGAGCGCTTGAAGGGCTGGCCAAACAATATCTATTGATTTTATATTCGATTTGGGATATAATAGTTCCATATCTCATATTTGGAGAAAACGATGAAAACACAGACAACCATTCGTGTAGATGAGTTAAACTATCGTTTGGCCAAAGATATTTTGTCCAAAATAGGATTGAGCTACTCGCAAGCCATCAGTGTCTTTAACAATATGATCGTTCTCAATAACGGCTTGCCTTTTGATGTGAAAATCCCCAATAAAGAAACGCAGAAAGCTTTAACCGAGTTGCAAAACAGAGAGGGGAAACATTTTAAAAACGTGGATGAATTATTTGCTGATTTGGATGATTAGGTGTATGAAATATTCAGAACCAGCAGTTTCAAAAAGGATTACAAAAAACTTTCCGCTCAAGATAAGGCATTGGTAAAAGATGTCATTACTACTTTGGCAAATGGAGAAGAATTGGCCCGGGAGTATCAAGATCATAAGCTTATTGGTAACTACCTTGGATGCAGAGAGTGCCACCTTAGACCTGATTTGTTGTTGATCTATAGGGTTGACGATACTATTTTAGAATTGGCATTGGTGAGAGCCGGTAGCCACTCTAAACTATTTGGGAAATAGGAACTTGAGAAAAAAGCATGAGGCGCAAAACCTCTCACTCAACTCAGCATTGTATACAGAAGCATCTCATTGGACTGTGAAGCCCAAGCCCCTTTAAAAGTACTCATATGCGTCGTACATAGAGCATGGAAAGCAATATCTTATGGGTTGTTTGAATCTGCCTTGGGTATAATCCCCTCCAAATAACCCAAGACGGAAACCCTATTATGATACAACTCACCAACCTCTCCAAAAGCTTCGGTGGACAAAACTTGTTCAGCGATGTCAACTTCAAAATGCAGAGCCAGCAAAAGATCGGATTTGTCGGGCGTAACGGCTCGGGAAAATCCACACTCTTCAAGATGATCCTCGGCGAAGAGCCGCACGACAGCGGCTCGATCTCCATCCCCAAAAACTACCGTATCGGTGCGCTCAAACAGCACCTCGTCTTTACCGAGCCTACCGTGCGTGAAGAGTGTTCGCTGGTGCTGCCTGAGGATGAGCAGTGGAACTTTTACAAGATAGAGAAGTTGCTCTTCGGACTGGGGTTTTCAGAGGCCGATCTGGATAAAGATCCGCTGAGCTTCTCGGGGGGATTTCAGATACGGATCAATCTCGTCAAGCTCCTCGCCACCGAGCCCAATATGCTCCTACTCGATGAGCCGACCAACTACCTCGACCTCCCCTCTCTACGCTGGCTCAAGCGCTTCATACGGGAGTTTGACGGTGAAGTGATCCTCATCACGCACGACAGAGACTTCATGGATGCCGTCACGACACACACCATGGGCGTACAGCGCAAAGGGTTGCGGCTCATCGCAGGAGACAGCCACAAATACTATGCCACACTCGAGATGGAAGATGAGACCTACGAAAAGACCAAAGCCAACCAGGATAAGAAGCGCAAGGAGTTAGAGGAGTTTGTCGCACGCAACAAAGCCAGAGCTTCCACCGCCGCGCTGGCACAGTCCAAACAAAAAGAGCTGGATAAGATGGGGGAGATGGAGGATCTGAGCACCGATGCGAATCTCTCTTTTGACTTCAACTACAAGGACACTCCTGCCAAGATACTGTTTCGTGCGAATGAACTGGGGTTTGGGTACAACCCCGAGGAGCCTCTGTTTCAAAACATCACCTTCGCGATGGAAAAAGGGAAACGCATTGCGATTATCGGTAAGAACGGTAAAGGTAAATCCACTTTGCTCAACTACATCGCCGGAGAGCTTGGCGAGCAAGAGGGGGGACTGGAGTTTCATCCTTCTACGCAGTTTGCACACTTTGGCCAGACCAACATCGAACGGCTCAACACCAAAGTGACCATCGTAGAAGAGATCGCTTCTGTCTCCAAAGATGTGGGCATACCTCAGGCGCGTAACATCGCAGGGCGTATGATGTTTAGCGGAGAGCTTGGGGATAAGAAGATCGAGGTACTCTCCGGTGGCGAGCGCAGCCGTGTGATGCTGGGGAAGATCATCGCAACCCCGGCGAATCTGCTCTTCCTTGATGAGCCGACCAACCATCTCGATATGCAGTCGATCGATGCGCTGGCGGATGCCATCGATGCCTTTGAAGGTTCACTCATCATGGTCACACACTCAGAGATGCTCCTGCACCGTCTGGCAGATGCGCTGATTATCTTCCACAAGGGTGGTGCTGAGTACTTCGATGGTACCTACGCGGATTTCCTTGAAAAGATCGGCTGGGAAGAAGAAGAGGGGAATGTAAAGCCCAAGAAGAAAAAGCCAAAAATTGACTACAAAAAACGCAAGCAACTTCGCAAAGCTCTGACAAAAGAGCGCAATGAAGCACGCAAGCCCTACACCCAAGAGATCAAAGCGTGTGAAGAGAAGATCGAGAAACTGGAACTCCAAATGGCTGACAAAAATAAGATTTTGACCGAAGCATCGGAGAGGGGAGATAACGATGCCATCATGGAGTATTCCAAAGAAGTGGGGCTCATCCAGCAGGAGATCGATGCGTGGTTTGAAAAACTGGAGATCGCTTCTGAAGCGGATGAAGAGATCGTGGCTGAGTATGATTTGAAGTTGGAGGAGATCGATGGGTGATGCACTTATGTTATAATACTATATTGCAAAAGATATACATTGTAGTCACACCAAAAAGGCATCCAATGAAAAAGAGAAAACCTACACTCAAAAAAATATCGCTTCATGATGCCAATCATCATAGCTTTATCTTTGGGTTGACAGGGGATGCGTTGTTAAAAATGATGACATCCATGACGGCGCAACACTATTTTGAAATACATGGTAGCTACCCACCACGACTGGATAAGACAAAAATGACCATGAGGCGTATGAGAGCATAGGCATGGATTATTTTAATGATTACAAAGATATGCTGCAATTGTTTAACAAATACAAAGTGAGATATCTTGTGGTCGGTGCTTATGCCATGGGGAATTATGGCTACAGCAGGCATACGCTGGATATAGATCTGTGGATTGAAAAATCTGTCGAGAACGCTCGAAATATCCAGAAAGCTTTTGAAGACTTTCCTGTTCCTCATGAAATCACGGTAGAAGATTTGAATACTGAAAACCTTGTATTGCAGATCGGTATAGACCCCATGAGGATTGATATTTTGACGGATATTGATGGGGTTGATTTTGAGAAAGCATGGAATAACAGGACAAATAACAGCTTGTTTGGCGAAGAGATTCACTTCATCAGCATCCATGATCTCATCCAAAACAAAAGCGCCACCAACCGAACCAAAGACAAATACGATGTACTGGAATTGAAAAAGATTCTTACGGCATCAACACGATAAAATTATCCCCATGAAAAACCTCCTATTTTCCGTAACCCTTTTCCCCATTATTCTTGTGGCTGCGCCCGTCGTCCCTGGCAATTACACTCTCCAAGAGAACAACACCAGCACCTACATCACCCCAGCTGGAAGCACGTTTGACGTGCAAGCAATCGCCGCGACCCATCAGGCGATACGGCGGGTGTATGATCGGGAGTTTGGGTATCGGCTCGATGCGCCGCTTCGGGTGTCGCTGGCATCGGATCGCAATCAGGTGGCCAATGCTTTTTCCACGCAATTGCCACTCAATGAGCAAGTGTTTTATGGGGCGGGGGCACTCCATGTCGATACGTTTGGTTCGACATCGTGGTTGCGGACACTGTTGATCCACGAGACGGCACACAACTACCAGCTCAACCCCAAGATGAATACGTGGTCGCGTTTGGCACATGCGATTGGTGGGAATGCACCGGTGATCGCGCCATTTTTCCTCCCCATTTTTCCGATCCCCAATATCACCGAGAGCAGCTTCATCAAAGAGGGCAACGCTGTCCTCAACGAATCACGCTTCGGCAATGGCGGTCGGCTGTGGTCGGGACGGGCGTTGGCGGAGACGGTGACGCAGGCCAGGGCAGGGCGTGTGACACCGGAGGCGATGGTCAACAGTACGCTGCAGTTCCCGTATGGGGAGAAATTTTACCTCGTCGGAGGACACTTCCAGAAGTTTCTGGCACATCGGTACGGGATGAAGCGGGTCAATGGGTATTTCCAAGCGTATGCCAAGCAGCCGTTTCCATTTTTTGGCAATACCGTCTTCAAACGGCAGTTTGGCAAGGACTTTGTGGCATTGATGCGCGAGTTTCGTCGGTCGGTGTTGCAGGAGCATCGGGGGTTTCGTGCGACGCAGGGGAAGGTATTGGCTCACTCTCAGTTTCGGGTGCCACTTTCACGTGAGGGTGATGATGTGCTCACTCTTGTCGGAGATCAACGCTCGGCACCGAAGGTGGTGCGGTTTGGTCGGAATGGTAAGATACAGGTGAAAAAGGGCGCATGGCACAGTGGAAATATTGTTAGCCACAACGGAAAATATTATACATCCGCATCCGCCAAAGTCTCTCCACAGGCAATCCGGGCGGGATTGTTCGACCGGGAGGGGTATTTGCTCCCCGGCACGGGCGGTAAAGCGATACAGGGACGGCTGGATGATGGGCGGTGGGTGTACTTCGACATCGCCTCCTCGTGGGAGCAGCCTCATTTGTACGTCGGAGGGCACTCTTACGGCCTTGCCCACTCATCGGTGCTGGTGAGGGGAGACAACTTTTACTATTTCCGCCAACGGGTAGATCGCCGCACCCTCTATCGTAACCACACGCCGCTGGCGCATTATCGGGGGCATGACGGGCATCCGGTCGATGTGGATCGGCAGGGGCGGGTCTATTTCGTCGCGCCCAGCCGGCATGGATCGACGGTGTACCGCACCTCGGCTCATGGGATCGAGCGGGTGGTCTCGGGGGATGATGTGACCGATCTGAAGCTCATGGATGAGAAGCGGGCGTTGGTGCAGACCATCGGGGCGGACGGGTATGCCGTGCGGTCGGTACATTTGCATCCTCATTCGGCCAACGTCGCCTCGCTTGATCCAGGGTTGAAGCAAATGGCGTTGAGCAGTGGGAGAGGTGCCACACCATTGTTGGAAGCGAAAAAGGAGTATTCGCCGATCGCCCAGTTGCACTACAGCAGCCTCACCAGCCTCTCGACATACGATACGATGAAGGGGTATGGCCTCACGCTCAAAGCGGATTTCACCGACCCGTTGTGGCGCAATACCCTTTCGTTTGCTTTGGATTATCAAAAGGCTCGCACGCTGTTGCAAGCGCGCTACGTCAACACAGCCTCCCCGATCCATTTTGGCGGAAGCGTGACGCGGGTGGTGCATCGTCGGGGCGTAGAGGGGAGCACGTATCGGGACTGGGGCTACCATGCTTACCTGCGCTTACCTTTTTTGGCGACGGGGTACTGGCGAGGGTCGGCGACGCTGGCGTATGCCCGTTCGTACCGCCAGACCGATCGGACGCCGGTGAGCCTTTCGGTTGATTTACAGAAACGGCTCCAATTTGGCTACAGCAAATATCCCAATGCTCTCCTCAGCCTCTCAGCGTTTGCTTCGTACGATCGGGGAGCGGTGTATGCCGGAGCGAACGGTGAGTGGATGCATGATCTGCCCGGAGAGATGTATGTCGGAGCGCGTGGAGCCTATCGGGTCAGCTCACGGGTCGATGCGACGAAACAGCTGGGGATCAAAGTGGGTGCGGCGAGCCCCTCTTCAGTCGATCCAGAGGTGATCCGTATCCCGACTTCAGGCACGATCCATTATGCACGGGAAGCGATGATGGGGGAAGTGGGGCTCTACAAAGTTTTCAATTTTTCAGAGTATGCCTACCACGTACCTCTCTCGCTGCAGCGGGAGAGCGTCTATCTCAAGCAGCGACTCTATGCGCTGGATTTTGGCAGTGGAACCTATCAGATATTACATGAGAGCGTCGCAGGGGTCGAGGCGGATCTCCTGCTCCTGCACAACTACACCGTCCCGGTTTCGTTGGAAGTGCTGTACAATCTGGGGGTGAAGCGGAAGGTGCAGGTACGGGTGGGGGCGAAGTACAGATTTTAGAGGGTAGCGGGTAGATTTTTGGGTTGATGGGGGTCAAGGTTTTGGGTGTTGGGTTTGACTACAATCTCTTTTTATCTTTATGCGAAGGCTTTTTTTATGCGTCTTTTACTACTTTTTTTCTTGCTGCTTGTTTCGTTTGCTGAGGCTAAAACTCCTCTTGAAAATACGACCTGCAAGGCGTGTCATCCGATTATCTTCGCTGAGTATCAGCACTCGATGCATGCCAAAGCTTCCATCTATGATGATCCCGTGCACAAGGCGATCTGGGATAAGCATCCCTATAAACAACAGGGCAAGTACACGTGTGCCAAGTGCCACACCCCTTCGGATCACACCCTCAAAGGGGGCAAGGGGATTCCGGTCGAGAACGCGGTACAGAAGGATGAACCCATCTCCTGCCAGGGGTGCCATCGGATCGAGAGCATCGAGGAACACGCCCGTGCCAATCGTAACATCCTCCATGCCAAACCGAAGTATTTTTACTCGGCCGATGCCAAACGCAAGGGGAGTAAGGTGCTCTTCCATGAGACGTCAAGCTTCTTTGGCCTGGTCACGAAAACGACCGGATCGCCGTACCATGATATTGATTACGGTAACGACCTTTTTTACACGGGAAAAATGTGTCTGGGATGCCACGACCACAAACAAAACGGCAAAGGGTTTGCCCTCTGCGATCTCGGAGTGAAGCAGGGGGATTCCAACGCAACCTGCATCAGTTGTCACATGCCCCAACGACCGGGGACAAAGGTCAATTTGAAACACACAGCCACCCATGCGTATCATGGCATGACGATTCATGGAGGGACTCCGGCTGAGTTGTCACGTTACATTAAGCTCTCCCTGAATCCAGAGCCTGATGGGTTCACCATTGCACTCAAAAACGAAGCCACCCACACGCTCTTTTCGCAGCCATTGCGGGTGGCACAACTGCGGGTGAGCATCCATCGTGATGGCAAGACAATAGTATTGCCTCCGCGTCAATATGTCCGTGTGATCGGAACACAAGGGAAACCCTCGATGCCATGGCTGGCCGATACGGTGCTCAAAGATACAAGCATCAAAGCATTGGAGATGCGTGAAGAGCATTTTGATACGGTATTGAAAAAGGGGGACAAGGTGGAGATGGCGTTGGGCTACTATCTTGTCAATCCCAAAGTTGCTGGGAAACTTGGGTTGAAGGGGGATGCGTCAACAGCCTTTACGGTGTTGACGCGGAAAGTGGTTACACATTAAATATTTTTATGGGTATCCTCGTGGAGGTGATCCCACTTGAGTTTGCCGCCGCCGAGCAGGTGGAAGTGGAGGTGCGGGATCTCCTGCCCACCGTCTTCGCCGTTGTTGGTGATGAGGCGGTAGCCGGTCTGGTCGAGACCGAGCGTGCGGGCGACCTCTTGGGTAAACGTGGTCAATCCAGCCATGGTCTGGGGATCCACATCTTGGAAACAGTCCACATGCTTCTTGGGGATGATGAGGACATGGACGGGTGCCTTGGGATAGAGGTCATGGAAGGCGAGAAAATCATCGGTTTCCAACACGGTGTTGTTGGGGATTTCTCCGGCGACTATTTGACAGAAAATGCACATAAATGCTCCTTGTTTGTGGGATAATTTTGAGGGAAGTATACCATGAGTTTCTGCGGTGCGGGGTGCTCTTTAGTAAGATTTGGTTAAAATCACATCCACTACACGAAAATACAGAGGTCGCATGGAAAATCTAAGTGCAAAAATCGAAACCGCCGATACCCTCGAAGATCTCGAGAAAGTTCGGATAGAATTGTTCGGAAAAAAGGGGCTGCTTGCCGCAGAGTTTGCCAAGCTCAAAGATGTCCCCGGTCCGGAGAAGAAAGCGTTTGCCGAAGGGCTCAATCAACAAAAAGCCATGCTCCAGGCCGCCTTTGAAGCGCGGCGGGAGACGCTCTCTGCCCGTGCACTCCACGCGCAACTCCAAGCCGAGGCGATCGACGTGAGCCTCTATGGGCAGTACGCGGAAATGGGGGCGCTCCATCCGGTCATGGAGACAATGGATGCGATTGTGGACTATTTTGTCGCGATGAATTTCGCGGTGGAGACCGGGCCGATGGTGGAGGATGACTTCCACAACTTTGAAGCACTCAACCTCCCCAAATTTCACCCGGCACGCGATATGCAGGATACCTTCTATTTTGGAGACGGGAGCCTGCTGCGTACCCACACGTCCCCGGTGCAGATCCGGACGATGCTCTCTCAGAATCCACCGATCCGGATTATCGCCCCGGGTACGGTGTTTCGTCGGGACTACGATTTGACCCATACCCCCATGTTTCATCAGGTGGAGGGATTGGTGGTCGAAGCAGAGGGCAAAGTGAGCTTTGCCAATCTCAAGTATATTTTGACCGATTTCCTCCACCACATGTTTGGTGATGTGGATGTGCGGTTCCGTCCGAGCTTTTTCCCCTTCACCGAGCCTTCGGCTGAGGTGGACATCAGCTGCATCTTCTGCGAAGGGGAAGGGTGCCGTGTCTGCTCCCATACCGGCTGGCTCGAGGTGCTCGGTAGCGGGGTCGTGGATCCCAATGTCTTCAAGGCCGTCGGCTACGAAGGGGTGAGCGGCTACGCCTTTGGGCTGGGCGTGGAGCGGTTTGCGATGCTGATGCACAAGATCCCTGATCTGCGCAGTTTGTTTGAGGGAGATATTCGTTTATTGGAGCAGTTCAAATGATTATTACACGTACGTGGCTCGAGGAATTTATCGATCTCGAGGGGATCAGCAATACACGGTTGTATGAGACCTTCAACGCCATCGGCCTTGAGGTGGATTCACTGACCGAATACACCATCCCTGAAAAGGTGGTCGTCGGCCGGATCGTGGCGTGCGACCGCCACCCCAATGCAGACAAACTAAGCCTCTGTTCGATTGACATCGGGACGGGGGAGCTTCAGCAGATCATCTGTGGAGCCGCCAATGTCGTGGATGCCGAATACGTTGCCGTGGCGACGATCGGAGCTGTGCTTCCAGGTGATTTCAAGATCAAGCCTGCCAAACTGCGGGGCATCGAGAGCTTCGGAATGGTGTGCTCGAGTGCCGAGCTTGGCCTGCCCGAGATGGGTGAGGGGATCATGATCCTCGACGAGAGTATTGGCGTACTCGAGGTGGGTCGTGAGCTGGGGAGCTACCCCAAGGTCGCCGACACCGTGATCGAGCTGGAATTGACCGCCAACCGAGGGGACTGCCTGAGCATCCATGGGGTGGCGCGGGACTTGAGCGCGGCACTCGATCGTCCGATCAAACCGTACCGTGAAGGGAAGATCACCAAGAGCAACGTGGGAATCGCACGCAAGATCCTCATCCGAAGCAATCAGAATATTCCAGCGGACCTTCAGTATTTTCTGGTGCAAAATCGTACAGAACGTACGCGCTTTCTTTCGGAGTTGCGTTTGGGATTTGTGGGCATTAAGCCCACCGGGAGGATCGATGCCATCGTCCACTACAGTATCCATGCTACCGGGGTGATCCTGCGTGCCTATGATGCCAAGAAGCTCTACGCAGGCGCCAGCGGCAAGATCACGCTGGATGCCCAGCATGGTCAGCAGGGATTGGTGGTCATCAGTCATGGTGATGATGCACTTTCGGCGATAGGTATCGAGCAAAACGATGCGTTTCGGGCTCAGGATGATACGGATGAAATCTTGTTTGAAGCCAGCTACATCGAGCCCACGCTTTTGGTGGAGACGGTCTCGACGCACAAGCTCAAAACCGATGCTCTGTACTACAATACTTCCCGAGGCAGTGAGCCCTCATTGGATCTCGGGAGACGGTATCTCCAGCGTACCTGCAGCGATATGGGGGCGTGTCTGTTTTATGAAGGCAACTTCGGTATCCATGCCAAGCATGAAGAGCGAGCCGTGGGAGCGAGCATCGAGCAGCTGAGTGCCATCATCGGCAATCCCGTACGCAAGACAACTGTCCACACCGTCCTGAAGCTCTTGGGATTTGAGATTCGCGGCAACAGCAGCGATACCTTTGGGGTGCGTATTCCCGCCCACCGCCATGATATTATCAATGTGCAGGATGTGGCTGAAGAGATTTTGCGGATGACGGGGATCGACAACATCCAAGCTCACCCGCTTGAGGTGGTCGAGAAGAATCGGATGACGGATGCTTCATCCCATTACCGTCTCCGGCGGGACATCCGTGAGCGGGCGGTCGCCGCAGGATTTTATGAGGCGGTGACGTATGCATTTGCAGATCGTGCGAAGCTGGAAGCGTATGGATTCCCTACGGTTGATCTCGCCTTGGATCTTGTCAACCCCATCGTGGAGGAGCTCAACACACTGCGCACCACGCTGATGACCAATCTCCTCGACGCTCTCAAGCGTAACGTAAGCTATGGTATCAAGAGAATTCCCCTGTTTGAGGTGGGGATGATCTTTGATGCGCATCGGCAGCAAACGGAGCGCATAGCGTTTGCGTGGAGTGGACAGGGGGAACATGAACAGGTCGCCAATCACGGGAAACCTTCTGCGCTAACATTCGCAGAGTTTGTCGCACGCCTTGGGCGTGTGGTCGGGGAGATGGAATTGGTCGCGTGCACGGAGACGCATGCCCTGATCCACCCCTATCAATCGGCTACCGTTCTGCGGGACGGGCACGCGATCGGCTCTGTGACCAAGCTGCACCCCACGGTTGCCAAGGCGTACAATCTCGGGGAGACTTTTATGGCTGAGTTTTCACTCAAGGCATTGTTCCCTCCGCACGTGTTGGCTCGCCCGATCTCCAACTACCAAGGGGTCTACAAGGACATCAGTATCCTTGTGGACCGTGCCCTGCCGTACCATCAGATTCAGAGCGCGATTGCCGCAGCTCAGATCCCTTTGCTCAAGCGGTACGCTGTCGTCGATGTCTATGAAGATGAGACACTCGGCGATCGCAAGAGTGTCACCGTGCGCCTCTTCGTACAGTCTTCAGAAGGGACCCTTTCGGATGCGGCCATCGATGCCAGCGTGGATGCTGTACTGAAGACGCTGGAGCAACAATGTCGCGCGACCCTTCGATGACGTCCGTCTCGGTCCAACCCCTTGTGGGGGGTTTTGGGATGACGGTCGAGGATATCGCCCCGGACAAGTCGATTTCGCACCGTGCCGCGATGTTTGCACTCTTGAGCGATCGCCCCTCGCATATCCACAACTTTCTCCTCGGAGAAGATACCCTCAACACCCTTCACATCGTCGAACAACTCGGGGCGACTGTCAACCGAAGCGGCGGGGATGTGACGATCACCCCTCCCGAGACCCTTCACGAGCCCGATGATGTCCTCGACTGCGGCAACGCGGGGACGGGGATGCGGCTCTTTTGCGGATTGCTCAGTGGCATTGAGGGGAGCTTCGTCCTCACCGGGGATCGCTACCTTCGGAGCCGCCCCATGGATCGAGTGGTCGCACCCTTGCGCAGCATCGGTGCCCGGATCGATGGTCGGGACGAGGGGAACCTCGCACCGCTCCACATTCGAGGGGGAGCGGTGGAGGCTTTCTCCTACGAGTCTCCCATCGATTCGGCACAGGTCAAGTCAGCCCTGATCCTTGCAGCCCTGCGGGGATCGGGGCTGAGTCGCTATCGCGAGTCGTCGCAGAGTCGGGATCACACCGAGCGGATGCTGCGCGGGATGGGGGCAGATGTCCACACGGCCGCAGATGGCTGGATTGAGGTAGCCCCCCTCAGTGCGCCGTTGGCTCCGTTGGACATCACCGTCCCGGCCGACCCGTCGAGTGGGTTTTTCTTTGCCGTGGCGGCGGCCATCATCCCAGGATCGCACGTAACGATCCAGAACGTCTCGCTCAACCCCACACGGATCGAAGCGTATCGGATGCTGGAGAAGATGGGGGCACGGATCGAATACCGCGAAACCGAGAGCCGATATGAACCGATCGGGGAGATCCACATTGCATACGACGGCAAGCTGCACGCCATTGATGTTTCGGAACACATCGCGTGGTTGATCGATGAACTCCCTGCGCTTGCCATTGCGATGGCGGTGGCCGAGGGTCGCAGTACGGTGCGTAATGCGGCTGAATTGCGGGTCAAGGAGAGCGATCGTATCGCCTCGGTCCTGCACGGTTTGGCGCAAGCAGGTATCGTGGCGGAAGCGTTTGAGGATGGGTATGCCATCACCGGCGGAGCGTTGCGACCGGCAACGGTCGAGAGTTTTGGGGATCATCGGATCGCCATGAGCTTTTCGATTGCGGGATTGGTCAGCGGCATGACGGTGGAAGATACCGCATGTGTTGAGACCTCCTTCCCCAATTTTTATACACTGTTACGACAGATCACAAAGGTCCATGAATGAAAATAGAATTGGCAAGTGCATACGGCTTCTGCTTTGGGGTCAAGCGGGCGATCAAAATCGCCGAAGAGAACCCCGGCAGCGTCACCTACGGTCCTCTGATTCACAACAAAGATGAGATCAACCGTCTCAAAGAGGGATTTGACATCGGATTGGCCGAAGACCTCCAAGAGGCAGAAGCGCACGAATCGATCGTGATTCGTACCCACGGCATCCCCCGAGATGAATTGGCCGAGCTCAAGATGCAGAAGAAAGAGATCATTGACGCTACGTGCCCTTACGTGACAACGCCACAGAAAATTGTGGCGAAGATGAGTGAGGAGGGGTACAGCATTGTCGTATTTGGTGACAAAAACCATCCGGAGATCCGAGGGGTCATCAG
>WFMQ01000138.1 GCA_015488995.1 Nitratifractor sp.
GATGATCTCCCCTCTGGGCGGGGTGTTTTCCAGTGTCTCGGTGGGAGCCGGTGCAGCGGGAGCCGAAACGGCTGTAGGAGCCGGGGCAGCGACGACCACCGGTGCCGGAGCCTCCCCCCCCTTTTCCATCTCCAACTCAAAATCTTTCATCTTGATTTTCATTGCATCCAATGTGCTCGTACCGAAAACCTCGACAAGCTCTTTGATCTCATCCAACTTCATGGGGACTCCTATAAAATGTAATTGGTTATAATACCACAATCTTACTGCAAAAATCAGCCACAGAGCATCGGGAGGGGGCAAATCCCCCCGATGCCGAAACGAAAAGGATCAAAAATGGGACTCAAATCGGACACATGGATACGGAAAATGTCACGTGAATACGCTATGATCACACCGTTTAGCGAAGAGCTCATCGGCAAGGACATCGTCAGCTACGGGCTGAGCAGCTACGGCTACGACATCCGCGTCGCTGATGAGTTCAAAATCTTCACCAACATCAACGCCGAAGTGGTCGATCCCAAAGATTTCAACGAAAACAATGTGGTCGATTTCAAAGGAGACGTCTGCATCGTCCCCCCCAACTCCTTCGCACTCGCACGCACCATTGAATACTTCAAGATGCCCTCCGACACGCTGGCGATTTGCCTCGGCAAAAGCACCTACGCCCGCTGCGGCATCATCGTAAACGTCACCCCGTTTGAACCCGGCTTCGAGGGGCACATCACCATCGAAATCTCCAACACTACCCCCCTGCCGGCCAAAATCTACGCCAACGAGGGGATCGCCCAAGTACTCTTCCTCCAAGGAGACGAAGTGTGTGAAACAACATATGCCGATCGGAAAGGAAAGTATCAGAGCCAGACAGGGATTACCCTGCCGAGGATTTTGCAGGAGGGGTGAGGCCGTAGCCTCGTATCGTCACTCCGCCTCGGAGGGAGATGCGGGGATGGAGCGGACACAGCGGATGTAGTATGTATCACCATCGACTTTTATAGTTGAATAATTGCTCTCTCCGCCCCCTGGGTGGTTTTTGCTCCCCCCAAAATCTACGATCCAAGCTTTTGCGTGACCTTGACCATAGGTTGTAGATGACCAAAAAGTTTTGTGAAGATCTTCGTCAAACCCTTTGGCCTGTTGGGGTAGATACTCGAATGCACCGTAGATTCCTTTGGTGAGATTGTTTTCATGATCGACAGTTGTATTGCGGTCATCATCTACGATCGAGAGGAGCTCTCGCACATTGGGCAGGCGCCAATCTGTGTATCCGCTGAGATTCAAATCTTCGCAGTATTGAATAGCTTTACCCAGATTTTTCTTCATATTTGTTGCGTTGTTGTCCGGTCCATCCTGCCACTGGAGGCCAGTACGGCTGTCGCTGACGATAGCGGTGTGGTTACTGTCCTCAGTCCCTCGGGTATGATTTCCTTCTGTCCATTGTTTACCTCGGATACAGAGTGTTTTGTTTGTGGTATCTTCAGCCTGAGCTAATTGGCTTCCATCAGCAAAGTTTACACACCATTTGGTACTACTGTTGTCATCAGGGAGATAGACCGTAGCTGACCAATATTTGTCACCCCTGATATGGGAAAAATGTGCATCAATGACTGGAGAACCAGAAGTACCATAATCCACAAGTGCCTCTAACTCTGCACGCGTAGGGAGCCGCCAATCTGAGTGGTTGCCAAGCGTTAGATTCTCTTCACAATACTCTTTTGCTTCGCTCCAATTGAGGTCATTGTTCGAAGCATTAACTTCATCTGCCCACTCAAGTCCCGTGATGTGATCAGTGACGATTTGCGTCGTATCATCACGCGTATACCGAGGAAGAGTTCCCGCTTCGTAGTATCCATCATCTTTGACACTGCCATCCTCGACTTCACCAGATCCAGAAGCCGAGTAGCTTTTGACCTGACCTGTTTTTTTGAGTTTGTCGTAGAGGGTGACGGTGACATTGTCCTCATCCGATTCCCCCTCATTGTCGGTGACTTTCAGGGTGAGGTTGTGCTCACCGAGTGTGAAATGATCCTCGACATAGCGGGCGTCGGTACTGCGAATGGTATCCCCCTCCCGCCACTCATAGCTGGCGACAAACCCATCCGCATCCGTGCTCCCATTGGCATCGAGGATGACCGATGCTCCTTTGTAGGCGATGATATCTTTCCCGGCATCGGCCGTAGGGGGATTGTCCAAAACAATAACGGTGCGCTGAATCTGATCGGCCACATTGCCTGCACTGTCGTTGACATCGTAGGTGATGGTGTAGGTACCCGATTTGCTGGTGTTGACCTCTGCGACACCACGGGTGACGATCCTGGCTCTCAGATCCCCCTCGTATGCATCGGTCGCTGTCGCACCGTCATCGGTGTAGCTTCCCCCCACAGAGATTGTCACGGTGGAGCTCCCCTTTAGCGTCAACACAGGTTTGCCGATATCCGCCACGATGACGGTACGGGTAATGGGGACGGCTGCAATGCCAGCATGATTGCTGACCGTGTAAGTGACCGTGTAGGTTCCTGTTTTGTTGAGATCGACCGAGTTACTGTCATCCGTTACATCGTCCGTGAGATTCCCATCGACGAGGTCATATGCCCCCGCTCCTGCATCGGTGTAGGGCGTGTTGACATTGGTGGTAACCTTCGCTTCACCGAGGAGATACAAGACGGGGATGTCCGGTGCTACGGTCACAGTACGGCGCACAGGATCGGCTGCTTTGCCGGCACGGTTGCTGACCGCGTAGGTGAGGGTGTAGGTTCCCGTTGTGTTGACGTCCACTGATCCACTGACGGCGATCTTGTCGGTAAGATTCCCATCGGCAAAATCAAATGCTTGTGCTCCAGGATCATGATACTCTCTATTCTGGGCGACGGTCACATTAGCATCCCCGAGGAGGTAGAGGATCGGTTTGGTGCCATTAACGTCGCCTGCCGAAGCCCCACTCTTCGCGGCACATCCAGACAAGAGAAAGACTCCAATCAGCATCAGCATATACAGCATATTCTTTTTCATGGTCATCCTTATTATCAAAAAATCTCATATTATTATAGCATATTTTTCGCGACAGGAGTGCCTTCGATCCCCTTCCCCCATTTTCAAAAAGCTTTTTGTGCTACAATGCCACCCATTTCATCAAAAAGAAACACACATGAGCAACCTCATCATCGTCGAGTCCCCCGCCAAGGCTCGCACCATCAGCAACTTCCTCGGCAAAGGCTACAAAGTCGTCGCCTCCAAAGGGCACATCCGTGACTTACCCAAGAGCACTTTTGGGATCACCATCGACGATGACGGGAAATTCGTCCCCAAATACTCCATCCCCAAAGAGGCCTCCGCCACGGTCAAAGAGCTCAAGAAGCTTGCCAAAGCCGCTGACACCATCTACATCGCGACGGATGAGGATCGTGAAGGGGAGGCGATCGGATACCACATCGCCATGGCGATTGGCAAAGAACCCACTTCTCTGCCTCGGATCGTCTTTCACGAGATCACCAAGAGCGCCATCGCTCACGCCCTCGAAAACCCCCGCACGCTGGACATGGAGAGTGTCGATGCCCAGCAGACCCGCCGATTGCTCGATCGGATCGTCGGGTACAAGCTCTCCCCTCTGCTGGCCAACAAGATCCAAAAAGGGCTCAGTGCCGGACGCGTCCAGAGCTCGACCCTCAAGATCGTCGTCGATCGGGAGCGGGAGATCAAAGCCTTCAAACCCGAAGAGTACTGGACGATCGATGCGCTGTTTGAAAACGTGATCGCGTCGAGTATCTACAGCTACGAGGGGAAGAAGATCGACAAAATGACGCTCCAAAACGAAGAGCAAGCCAGCCTCATCGTCGATTCGGCCAACACCGAGCGCTTCACCGTCACGTCGATTGAGACGGCCAAACGCAAGAGCAAAACCCCGCCGCCGTTCATGACCTCCACCCTCCAGCAAGCCGCATCCACCCAGCTCGGCTTCTCTCCCAAAAAGACCATGATGGTCGCCCAGAAGCTCTACGAAGGGGTCAAGACCGACACAGGCACCATGGGGCTCATTACCTACATGCGTACCGACAGCCTCAACCTCGCCAAAGAGGCGGTGAGCGATGCCCGCGACTTCATCAGTGTCACCTATGGCGACCGGTACCTACCCGCCAAACCCAAAGTCTATGCCAGCAAATCCAAAGGGGCACAGGAAGCCCACGAAGCGATCCGCCCCACTCGGGTCGATTTCACTTCCGAGATGGCGGCGCAGTACCTCGGTGCCGATGAGCTCAAACTCTACCGCCTCATCTACAGCCGTTTCCTCGCCTGTCAGATGACCGAGGCGGAGTTTGAGACCCAGACGATCCTCTTCGGCGGGGAGCGGTCGGTGTTTAAGACCACCGGACGCAAGATGCTCTTCGACGGTTTTTACCGCGTCACCGGCTACCACGAAAAAGACAGACTCCTCCCCGAGCTTACTCAGGGGCAAGCGGTGGACGTGACCAAGATCGACGCTGAGCAACACTTCACTGAGCCCCCCGCCCGCTACAACGAAGCGAGCCTCATCAAGAAGCTCGAATCGCTCGGCATCGGCCGCCCAAGTACCTACGCCCCTACCGTGACGATTCTCCAGACCCGTCAATACATCGAGCTGGAGAAGAAGCGGATCCACCCCACGGAGATCGCTTTCACCGTCATTGAGTTGCTGGAGAAGCATTTTTCTGAGATCGTTGACAGTGGATTTACCTCTTCGATGGAGGAAACGCTGGATAAAATCGCCGAGGGCAAAGAGGATTGGCAAAAAGTCTTGGCCGAGTTTTACACCCCGTTCATGGAGAAGATCGCCAAAGGAAAAGAGGAGATCAAATCGCTCAAGGTCGCCATCCCTACTGGGGAGGATTGCCCCCAGTGCGGCAGTGAACTGCTCCGGCGCAAGGGACGCTACGGGGAATTCATCGCCTGCTCCAACTTCCCCAAATGCAAATACACCCGCAACGTGGACGGTACCGAGGCGGAACAACCCGAAGCGACCGATGAGGTGTGCGACAAGTGCGGTAGCCCCATGGTGATCAAAAACGGCCGTCGGGGCAAATTCCTCGCCTGCTCGGCCTATCCCAAATGCAAAAATGCCAAACCCCTAGTCGCCCCCCGCGAGCTGACCATCCCCTGCCCTGAGTGCGGCGGCAAACTCCAGGAGCGCCAGGGGCGACGCGGCACTTTCTTCGGGTGTGCCAACTACCCCAAATGCAAATTCATCGCTAACTTTGAGCCGGTGGACAAAAAATGCCCCGAGTGTGGCTACCAAATGGGGATCAAGCACCTCAAAGAGGGGGATGCCTATGTCTGTTTCAAATGCAAGCATAAAATGGAGGTGGAGGGGTAATTCTTGCCGTCGTTAAGAACCCCTTTATCCTAAATACCCTATAGTCACATCTCAAACTCTCGGGGTGCCAACACTGTCTTCATGACAAACATGGCTGAGAAGATCCCAAAGATCTACCCGCTGAACTTGACCCGGATCATACCGGCGTAAGGAAGAGCTTTGGAATATTGTCTGCATTATCTTTCTGCACTACTATTTCCCTCTTCCCATTATTGCTCAAAACCACAATAAGGGAATAGCCCATGACTACATCTTACACACCCGATACTTCACCTCTGCGTGCCGATGATCATCGTATCACCCGTGATCCACTCCCCGGCTCCGAAAAAATCTACCTTCGCGGTACGCTCCATCCCGACATCCACGTCCCGATGCGCCGCATCGGTCTCACCAACGGCGAAGAGCTTATCGTCTATGACACCTCCGGGGTCTACACCGATCCGACGGTCAGCATCGATCTTGCACGTGGGATCGAGCCGATCCGCCAAAACTGGATCGAAGCCCGTGACGATACCGAGACCTACACTGGGCGGATCGTCCAGCCCACAGACGACGGGGTGCGTACCGACGAACAACTCACGCACGCTACCGCCGGGGCGCATGGGCTGTATCGTGTACCACGCCGAGCCAAAGAGGGGCACACTGTCACCCAGCTCCACTACGCCCGTGCCGGGATCATCACCCCCGAGATGGAGTACGTCGCCCTCCGCGAAAACCAAAAGCGGGAGTGGACACAAACACACTTACACGATACCGAACGTAACACGCGCTTAAAAGGTGAAAGCTTTGGGGCGAATCTCCCCGAAGAGATCACACCGGAGTTTGTCCGAGAGGAGATCGCGGCCGGACGGGCTGTGATGCCGCTCAACATCAACCACCCCGAAGCCGAACCGATGATCATCGGGCGCAACTTCCTCGTCAAGGTCAATGCCAACATCGGCAACTCTGCCACCACCTCGAGCATCGCCGAAGAGGTCGAAAAGATGGTCTGGTCGACCCGCTGGGGTGCCGATACCGTGATGGATCTCAGTACGGGCAAAAATATCCACACCACCCGCGACTGGATCGTGCGCAACTCCCCGGTACCCATCGGCACGGTGCCCATCTATCAGGCGTTGGAAAAAGTCAACGGAGTCGCCGAGGATTTGACGTGGGAGATCTTTCGCGACACCCTCATCGAGCAGGCGGAGCAGGGGGTGGACTATTTTACCATCCACGCCGGACTGCTGCTGCATCATGTCCCCATGACCGCCAAGCGGGTCACGGGGATCGTCAGTCGTGGGGGATCGATCATGGCCAAATGGATGATCCACCACCATCAAGAAAACTTCCTCTACACCCATTTCGAAGAGCTCTGCGCCATCATGAAAGCCTACGATATTACCTTTTCTCTTGGGGATGGTTTGCGGCCAGGATCGGTGGCCGATGCCAACGACGAAGCGCAGTTTGCTGAGCTCAAGACATTGGGTGAGCTGACCCAAATCGCTTGGAAACACGACATCCAAACCCTCATCGAAGGGCCCGGCCACGTCCCCATGCACCTCATCAAAGAAAACATGGAGAAACAGCTTGAATGGTGCGGTGAAGCCCCCTTCTACACCCTCGGGCCCCTGACCACCGACATTGCCCCCGGCTACGACCACATCACCTCTGGGATCGGGGCAGCCATGATCGGATGGTACGGTACCGCCATGCTCTGCTACGTCACCCCGCGCGAACACCTCGGGCTTCCCAATCGTGACGATGTCAAAGAGGGGCTCATCACCTACAAACTCGCCGCCCACGCCGCCGACATCGCCAAAGGGCACCCCGGCGCCATCGCCCGAGACCATGCGATGAGTCAAGCGCGGTTTGAGTTTCGCTGGGAAGATCAGTTCAACATCGGGCTTGATCCCGAACGGGCGCGTGAGTTCCACGACGAAGAGCTCCCGGCCGAATCGGCCAAAGTCGCCCATTTTTGCTCCATGTGCGGGCCGAAGTTTTGCTCGATGAAGATCTCCACCGACGTCCGTGAGTATGCCGCCGAACAAGAAGTACTTACCGCCGAAGCGATCCAAGAGGGGATGGATGAGATGAGTCAGAAGTTTCAGGCAATGGGAGGGGAAGTGTATGTGAAAGAGAGGGTAGGGTAGCGCGTAGAGGGTAGAAAAGGATTTATCAGAGGTTTCACTCGATGGCGACAAAGGAGCGCCCAGCCCCGAAGGGGCCTGCCTCCATGGCTTCGCTTCGCTCCGACCGCTCCGGTTCCGAAGCTACGAAAGACAAGCAGTTGTCTTTCGTATACGCTTCTCACATTCGCGACTGCCAGAGCTATCGAGCGAAACCGGCATTTTTCAGGAAATTCTATGAACACCACAAAGGAAAATCACATGAACATCGCCATCGTCGGTGCCGGACTGGTCGGACGCGTCACGGCACTCAATCTGCTCCGCTCCGGATGCGACCTGACCATTACGTTTTTTGATAAGGATTCCAAAGAGGGGGTCACCGCCGCTGGGTTTACCGCAGCGGGGATGCTGGCACCCTATGCCGAGTTGGAGACGGCGGAGTCGATGATCTTCGATTTGGGACATCGCTCCATCGAACTCTGGCCGGCACTCCTGCGAGAGATTGGCCTCTACGACGGGTATCAACAAAAGGGCACCCTCGTCACTGCCCACCATCACGACTGGGGTGAGCTGGAGCATTTCATCGGAATGCTGCGGCGCAAGATCCCACAAGCAAACACCATCGAGACCCTCGACCGCAACGGCATTGCACAGATCGAACCCCAACTCGACCGACACACACAGGGATACCATATCCCTGAAGAAGGGTTGATCGATGCGCAACGCTTTATGGCGTTTACGGTGACTTATTTTGACCGGCAGCCCAACGTGCACTTCCGGGAGCACACCCCCGTGGAGCGGATCGAGCCGGGCATCGTCCACACGGCCGATGGTGCCGAGACCTTTGACTGGGTATTTGATACCCGAGGACTGGGAGCACGGGAGCATTTTAGTGATCTGCGCGGGGTGCGGGGCGAAGTGATCTGGGTCGAAGCGACCGACATCGACATCACCCGCCCCACCCGTCTGATGCACCCCCGATACAAACTCTAC
>WFMQ01000139.1 GCA_015488995.1 Nitratifractor sp.
ACCAACTACTCCGCCTCCAAAGGGGGCACCATCGCCATGACCAAAAGCTTCGCCCAAGAGGCCGCTCCCCGTGGCATCCGTTTCAACACCGTCACCCCAGGCTTCATCACCACCGAGATGACCGACGTGCTCAAGGATGAGGTCAAGGATGCCTTTACCGCCAAGATCCCCATGGGACGTTTTGGGGAGCCTTCAGAGGTGGCCGAGGCGGTGGCGTTTCTGCTGAGTGACCATGCGAGTTATATCACCGGAGAGACGCTCAAGGTCAACGGCGGGATGTATATGTAGCTACTTTGGCGAGAGTGGGACGAGCGTTCGGATGCTTGCATTTTGGACTTTTTTTAGCAACAGATCGACCCCTTTGGGTTCGTTTTTGTTCCCGTGAACGAGGATGATGGAGCCCTCGGTGGGCTTTTGACCTTTGGCGAGCCATGCGTCTGAGCCGATGGGGATCAGCCCCAGATGACGAATCGTATCTATTGACTTTTGATCAGAGACAAGTCCGGGGAAGCGGAAAAAGATGGAGGGGACAATGCCGCGCTCAAGCAGGGTTTGTTCGAGCTTGAGGGTGTCGGCTTCTATGTTGTACCCCGGAGAGAGGACGAAGTTGTGCTTCAACGGTTTGCCGGGGTGGTAGGGGTGCGTGTAGGTGTGGTTGCCCCATGTGATGGATAGTTTCCTTTCTTGATCCCAGCGGCTTAATTGTGCCAGTGCTTTTTTGTGATGGGCGATCCAGCGGCCGGAGATGAACAAGGTGACCGGCACAGGATGGCTGAAGTGGTCGATAAGGGCTTGGTAGAGACGGCGTTCAAATCCGTGTTTGGAAGAGGGGCACAAATCGGTGGTGAGTGTCATGCCACCCTGCTGATGGGTCAGGCCGTCGTTGGTCAGCGGCCAAGGGGCAGCGGTGGAGGTCTGGAGGAGCTTGGTGTAGCGAGAAGGGCCACAAGGGTGCCCCCGTGTCTTGACCATCGGGAGGACGGTGGTATGCAACGTATCGACATGGACCATCAGTTGCTTCCAGTGACCATCGAGCTGAAAGGTGCGGATCACAGCAGAATGTGCGAAACAAAAAGGCTTGTGTGCCGTGTAGTGGGTGATATGGTTGGCTTGTGCCCGACTGGCGAGCAGGAGAAAAAGTGTGATAAATCTGAGTTTCATTTTTTTAGTATAGCATATCTGTACATTCCGATTAAAATTCGTTATAATCAGCGGTATGATTACTTTGGACTGGATTACCTCCTGTATTGAGACGGAGGATTACTTTTTCTCTCAGCACGCAGATGAAGAAAGAATGAACGACAACCTCACCGTCACGGAGATAGAAGAATCTCTTCTGCGGGGTTCGATTCTTGAAACGTATCCAGAAGACAAACGGGGGAGCAGTTGTCTGGTAGTTGGTTTTACACAACGAGGCAAGCCCGTCCATACAGTGTGTGGACGAAGTGGGGATATGTTGGTGATCATCACCGTGTATGTTCCGGCACCTCCGAAATTTATCACGCCTTACGAAAGGGGAACGTAACGATGCAACAATGTACTTTTTGTGGAAATAAACATTTAAAAAAAACGTTGACTGAATATACCTATCGTCGGGATGGTGCGTATATGATTTTTCATAATGTCCCGGCGGTTCAGTGTGAATTTTGCGGTGAAAAATACTTTGCTGCCAAGACTTTGAAACAGATCGACAATGAATTTGCCGCCGTCAAAAATGGAACACGCCATGCAGAGGAGATTCGTGTGCCGGTAGAAGATTTTGCTCAGTTGGACGTTGCCTGAGTGCTGCTCGGCTTACTTCTTACCCCCTTTAGTGTAAAATATACTCAACTTATAACACAGGACGCTGCGTGAAAAATCGGACAGAACTTCTTGCCCCGGCGGGGAACCTTGACAAACTCAAACTGGCTTTTGCCTACGGTGCCGATGCGGTGTACGGCGGGGTGAGCAGTTTTTCGCTGCGGATGCGCAGTGGCAAAGAGTTTGATGTCGAGAGTTTTGCCGAGGGGATTGCGTATGCTCATGCGCGGGGCAAGCAGGTGTACTGCACCGTCAACAGCTTCCCGTTCAATGCCCAGCTCGGCTCGTATGAGCGGCACATTGCCCAGATGGCAGAGCTTGGGCCCGATGCGTTCATCGTCGCCTCTCCGGGCGTGGTACGGATGGTGAGCCAGATCGCGCCCCAGATCCCGATCCACCTCTCGACTCAGGCGAATGTCATGAATGTGTACGATGCCCAAGTCTATTACGACATGGGGGTGCGCCGGATCATCGCCGCTCGGGAGATCAGTCTGAAAGATTTGGCCGCGATCAAAGAGGCACTCCCTGACCTTGAGATCGAAATCTTTGTCCACGGAGCGATGTGTTTTGCCTACAGCGGACGCTGCCTCATCTCCGCGCTTCAGACCGGACGCGTCCCCAACCGGGGCAGCTGCGCCAACGATTGCCGCTTCCCGTATGAGATCTACGCCCACAACAGTGAGACGGGCACCACCTTCCGTCTCGAAGAAAACGGTGTGGGGACGTATATCATGAACTCCAAAGATCTCAACCTCGCTTCGCACATCGACACGATCATGGAGAGCGGCATCATCGACTCGGTCAAGATCGAGGGGCGCACCAAGTCGCCGTATTATCTCGGGATCGTCACCCGCGCGTATCGTCATGCGATCGATGATTGGTACGCCGGGCAGTTTGAGGCGCAGCGGTACGAAGCGGAGATCGCTACGACGCAAAATCGGGGCTTTACAGATGCGTACCTCCTCCACCGCCCGTTTGAGCGCAACGACACCCAATCGACCGAATTTACGATCCAGGATGGTACTCACCAAGTGGCCGCTTTGGTGAGTGAAAGTGGGCTAACATGGCGGTGCAAGGACAAGACATGCCTCGGCGATCGGATCGAGATCGTCCTGCCGGTGGGTGCGGTGCTCGAACCAGTGGACAACGAGTATGGCGCGATCACCTTCGAGGGGGGAAAATGGTGGCTGGAGGTCAAAAAGCTCGTCGCCACCAACGGCCGGGAGTTTGACTGCATCCACAGCGGGGATGAGCGGGAGATCCTCCTGCCCGCTCCCATGCCCGGCTACACGATCCTCCGCCGTGACATCCGCGAAGCCAAAGCCAACAAAGGGCTCCACCCTGACCCGTCGGGTCATCAGCGAAACACCCCCAAAGGGGAAGAGTGCCTCCTGTGATATCTGAAATTTATTCAGATTCCCCTATAATTTCCTCTGGGAGGTTTCGATCGATGGCGACAAAGGAGCGCCCAGCCCCGAAGGGGTGCCAACGGCATTCGCGACTGCCAGAGCTATCGAGCGAAACCAGACGTTATTTGGAAAACCAAATCTTCAAACATCAAAAAGGAACCCCATGAAATTTGTCTCCATTATCATCGGAAGCAAGAGCGACTACGAAGTGATGAAAGAGTGTGCCGAAACCCTCAAGAAATTTGGCGTCCCCTATGAGCTGATCATCTCCTCAGCCCATCGCAGTGCCGAACGCACCAAAACCTATCTCAAAGAGGCGGAGGATAAAGGGGCGCAAGTCTTCATCGCAGCGGCCGGGATGGCGGCACATCTCGCCGGTGCCGTGGCGGCTGCGACGACCAAGCCAGTGATCGGTGTGCCGCTGGCAAGCGGTGAGCTGCGCGGACAGGATGCGCTGCTGAGTACCGTGATGATGCCCGCCGGGATGCCGGTCGGTACCGTCGCCATCGGCAAAGCCGGTGCCACCAATGCCGCCTACATGGCGATCCAAATCATGGCACTTGGTGATGATGAACTTCGGGTCAAGCTCCAAGAGGATCGGGTAAGCAAAGCCAAGAAAGTGGAACTCGACTCCAGTGAGGTTGAAGTGCTTCTGTAACGGAAGTTTAGTTACCATCTGTTAAGGTTTTTTTACTAAAATTCCACTCGAAATTTACCCATACGGAGGTCTGAAACCATGGAAACCAAAAAACCCCAAAAGCGGGTCGTTTTGTTCACATCCCCCACCTGCAAATGGTGCAACACCGCCAAAGCCCACATGAAGAAGCACAAAGTACGCTTCCGCGAAATCGACGTCACCAAAGACGCCAAAGCCGCCAAAGACTGCGAACGCCACGGATGCCGGGGGGTTCCGGTCGTCATGATCGGATCGCAGTGGATCTGCGGATTTGATCAGAAGAAGATCGATAAATTGCTTGGACTCTAATTTTTGGCTTCACAGCCAAAGTTGGATATACTAAAAGCAGTTTGAATAACGAGGATGCATCATCATGGCCAAAGAGTTAGTCCATTTTACAAACTTTGCCAAGCTCAAAGATACTTCTGTAGCGTTTAATGACATTACGGTCATTGCCGGGAAGCCGGGGACGGGGAAGAGCTATGTGATGAAGATGATGTATGCTTTGAACGTATCTCCCCTGGAGTCATTGTCACAAAGTATTGAAAAATTTAACACAATAACATCTCAAAGACTTGAAGTTAAAAAAGATGGGACATTGGTATTTAAAGATGTCTCTAGAGACATAGAAGAAGGACTTGAAAAGCTTGAAGACCAAGCAAAAAGCATTACTGTCGAAAAAACATTAAAAAATATATTAAATTCAATTTTTCTCTCAATGGAGCAAATATCAAATAGCTTTACAGTAGAAACAAAGTATCAAACTATACAGTATGATGAAAACTTGAATATAAAATCAAAAAAACAAGAGGAAACAGAGGAAGAATCCAATTTTGATTTTGGATAGGTTATCTTTGTCGAAACC
>WFMQ01000140.1 GCA_015488995.1 Nitratifractor sp.
GACCTGCTGATTGGTGCCCATGCCCTGAGTCTCGGAGCGGTATTGGTGACCAACAATACCAAAGAGTTTGAACGGGTAGAGAAACTGGTTTTAGAAGACTGGAGTCATTAGTCCGTTTTGCGAGCTGAAAATACTTCTTGTTCTTTAATTTGCGGTTTATTATCCTAAAGTTTTGGCGAAAAATTATTCCGTCCCCCATTGTCAAGACCAAAAACACATTCTCATTTATTCCAACGATTGTGGTAAAAAGATTTAAGACTTGGTTCCCCCTATGTTGGGGCAACCTCTGCAACGCAGTGTGAGTCGCTTACAGAGTGAGGGATGATACGCCCCGTCAGTCCCCATGAGGTGATTTCACGGAGCCTACGACACATGTCGATGTGCCAAATCCCTTGTCAAGCGGAGTCAAGTATTTGGTCTCGCATGCATATCGAGGGGGCGCAAATGTATCATTGCAGCTGGCATCCCCCTCTTCGTAAAAGGTGATATCTTTATACCCTTTGTCGGCGGCGATCGGCTCGATGAAGATCTTGCCACACATATCCGAGTCGACGTCATTCACGACAAGAATATAGCGTCGGTTACGTGTCTCGTCTTTGTTTTGTCCCCCGTTAAACGCATCCGCCCCGATGACACATGCTGAAGATCCGTATCCATCATCATCGGGCATGAGATCCGTCGTGCCGCAATTGTAATGATCGATCTTGTGATAATCCAAACAACGTGCTTGCGCGTCACTGTCTTCATGATAATTGACACCACGCAAGCCATACGTATCTGTGATGGTTCCCATCGTCAGGGCACTGCACCCTATCGAGCTCACATTGTGGGCGATCAAGACATATTTTTTAGCCATCACCTCCTCCTTGGGCACTTC
Source organism: Nitratifractor sp. (assembly GCA_015488995.1). Classification (GTDB taxonomy): domain Bacteria; phylum Campylobacterota; class Campylobacteria; order Campylobacterales; family Sulfurovaceae; genus S017-3. Next base: position 878 of record WFMQ01000140.1, read on the forward strand.
GCACCCTGTCAGAGCAAAAGCCATCGTGATCACCGCACTTATCCATCGTCTTTTCATTCTCGATCCTCATCATCATATAGAGGCATTATAGCCAATATTTTCTTCCCCGTTTGTCACCGCCCATCTATTCATACTGTTTTTGCAGACTCAAGGGCAAGGGGATCAGATCGAAACATATCATGCATTCCCCAAACTTGAATGTCTTGATGTTCGGGGTAGAATATACTTAACACTTCTGTAACAATTTCCCACTATGATTTCTACCGTAACTATCTCAAAGGAGAAAATGATGAAAAAATTGACGGTAGCCTTCGTGGCTTTGATGGTGATGGCTCTTGGGGCACATGCAGACGGTATGCAGACCAAAGGAGCGATGGGGCAGGGCATGATGAAAAAAATGGGCAAGCACATGCCCAAAAACTACCGTGCCGTTCCCTTCGCCAAGGCTCAGATCCTCCAAAGGGGTGATGCCAAAATGTTCTGCACCCGTTGCGGGATGACGCTGCCGATGTTTTACCGCACCAACCATGCAGCCAAAGTCGATGGCAAGATGGAACAGTTTTGCTCGATGTACTGCATGGTCGAGACGATGAACATGGGCAAAAAAGTCACCGATGTGCAGGTGGTGGACAATACCACGTTGAAGTTTATCCCCGCAGAGAAGGCCTTCTATGTCGTCGGAAGCTCCAAGCCGGCCACGATGGCAGCCAAGGTGAGCAAATATGCGTTTGGCACGAAAGAGGCGGCTGAAGCGTTTGCCAAGAAATTTGGGGGCAAAGTGATGGACTATGCCGGAGCACTGGCACAGGCCAAAGCAGCGTATGACGCTGACACCAAGGCTAAAAAAATGCGCCAGGCCAAAGGGGCAAAAATGGGAGCGATGATCTATAAAAAGCACTGCAAACCCATCGAACAGACGTTCGCCTCACCTGCCGAAGCTAAAACCTACATCAAGGCCAACAAAGTCTGTGGTGATCTCAAAGGCAAGCCACTGCAAATGACGGCACTCTACCTGATGAGCCGATAGATCGGCGTATAGCATTGGAGGCAGGGCTTCAGCCCTGCCTGAGGGGATTATCTGATAGCAAAACGTATCAGATGATAGACTCCGGTACACGGGTGTGTGTCGGGGTGTGTTGTGATGTAAATCAACTGTTTTTGAAAGTTTTGAGAATATAATAGCTTTTTCGTAGGGGCTGAGGTCACACGGAAGAAAATGTGTTATGAACGTCATAAAATGCAAGATGAGAAATGAAAGACGAAAAATGAAAAATATTTTTGGAATTTTTGTAGGTATATTTCTGTTGGTTTCGGTTGGGTTCTCAGCTGAGATCTCTCCAGCCAAATACGCCCGCCTCGTCGCCAAAGGGGAGAAGATCGCCCTGAAACTGTGTGAGCCTGCCAAACTCCCCTTGGTCAAAGACACGACACCCATTGCCACTGTGATCGGAGCCATCGATACCAGCCGTGCCTGCCCCAAACTCCCCAAGCGACGCAAGGAGGCGTTGGCGTACTTTCTTCTCGCCGGAGGAGTGGCTGCCCATGAACACTCCGAAAATCATATCCATGTCCCCAAAGGTGCCAAATGCCCCGTGTGTGGGATGTTTGTCACCAAATACCCCAAGTGGGCGGCTCAGATCGATCTGGGCGGGAAGCACCATTATTTTGATGGGGTCAAGGATATGATGAAATACTACATCTTTGACGGCGACTTCCCCTACGACCGGACGAAGATCACTGCGATGCTTGTCACCGACTATTATACCCTCGAAGCGCTTCCGGCCAAAGAAGCCTACTACGTCATCGGCTCCAAACAATACGGCCCGATGGGCAATGAACTTATCCCATTCAAGAGTAAAAAAGAGGCCAAAGATTTCATTGCCGATCATGGAGGAGACCGGATCGTTCGGTTTGGTGAGATCACCGGTAAGATGGTGATGGGGCTGGATGGGATAGACTATGAGAATTAGAAGTTAGAAATTAGGAATTTTGGTATGTTTTTTTTCAAAAAACATTTATCGGTTTTTGTTCGCGTAGGGTGTGCAACAGCACACCAAAAATCGCACAGCGATTTATTGAAGCATTCACGAATGATGACCGTTGGAAGGTGCGCAATTGCGCACCCTACGCGTACCAATGCATGGCAGGAGATTGTATGAAATCCTTAGCACTTCTCCTCTTTGTCCTCTCCTTTCTCCTTGGCACGATGCTCACTCACTACATCTTGACTGATCGCACTGCACCGGACAAGGTTCTTTCTCAGATAGTTGCCGTGACTGGCTTGGATACTCCGGCTCTGGGCGTGGCATGGTACGCCCCACGTCTGCTCAGCCGCCAGTCTCAGGCACGTAACCCGGCCTATCCGGAATTGGAGCCTGTCCTAAGGAGTGAGTATGTCTATGCGCATTGATTCCCCCTTTTTTACGTTTCTCTCTCTGGAGTTTTTCCGGCAGTGGCGCAAGCATGCCGGGGTGATGATGATCTCCTTGGTGGTGATCTTCCTGCTCGCTTCGGTGCTGTTCATCTCCTCGTCGATCCAGACGTCGCTGGAGCGGGCGTTGGGGGCGGAGCCGGACTTCGTCGCGTCGCGGGTGCTGGGCGGACAGACAGTGCCGGCTCCCGCAGAGTGGATTGATGAGATCGCCGATCTACGCGGGGTGAGTGACGTGACACCCCGGGTGTATGGTCGGTATTTTGCCGAGCCCAAAGGAGCCAGCTTCCTCATCGTCGGGGTCGATCCGCTCGACGAACAGAGCCACCGAGCCCTCAAAAAACTCCTCAACGGTCTCGATCTCAAAGCCTTCCTCAGCGGCGACAAGATGCTCGTAGGGGAGGGGGTCAGGCGGTGGATGGCGGGGCACTTTTACCCCAAGGATTACAACTTCCTCACCCCAAAGGGGGCGTTCAAAAAAGTGGCAATCTTCGGTACCCTTCCGGTGCAGAGTGATTTGGTGAGCAACGATATGATCCTCGTACCGATCGATCTGGCACGCGCGATTCTCGGGATGGATGAAGAGCAGGTGAGTGACATCGCTTTCAACGTCCCCAATGATTCGGAATGGGACAACCTCGAGACCAAAGTCTCTGCACTCCATTATGACCTGCGGATCACATCCAAAAGCGACATCCGCAAAGCGTATGCCGAACTCTACAATTACAAAGGGGGGCTTTTCCTCGGGCTCTTCACCATCGCACTGGCGACGTTTGTGCTGATCCTCTATCAACGCTTCTCGCAGGTCTATTCGAGTGAGCGACGGCATATCGGATTGCTTCGGGCACTGGGCTGGAGCATCCGCGATGTGCTGAAGCTGAAGTTTTTTGAGACGGTGTTGGTGGTGGTGATCGCCTATGTGTTGGGAGTGGTACTGGCATATGGGTATGTTTTCTTCCTCGATGCTCCGCTGCTGCGGGCGATTTTCCTCGGGGGTGCCAATCTGGAGCACGTGACCCATTTCGTCCCTGTGCTGGACTTTCGGGTACTTGGATCGATTTTCTTGCTCTATGCCGTGCCGTTTGTCGCGGCGGTGCTGATCCCCGTGTGGCGGATCGCCGTGACCGATCCCAAGGAGGCGATGCTATGAAAAAATCAGAGATTTTTTCAAGTGAGGCATTAGGAGGGGCTGGGACTTCAGTCATAGAAAACGGGACTAAAGTCCCTGCTCCAATCATATCCGTCGAACACCTCAACCGCCATTTTCAAACAGGCGATGAACAATTCCACGCGCTCCAGGAGATCAATCTTACGGTTGATCCAGGGGAATGTGTCGTCCTCAAAGGAGTTAGCGGCAGCGGCAAGACGACGCTGCTTTCGATCCTCGCCGGGCTCGATCGTCCCAGCAGTGGGAAGGTGCTCATCGAGGGGGAGGCGATCGCCAAGCTCCCTGATGTGCACGCCTCGCAGTTTCGCTCACGGCGGATCGGGATGATCTTTCAGCACTACAATCTCATGGAGCACCTCACCGTCGAGGAGAATGTGAGGGTGCCGCTCATCCCAGCAGGACTCAGCTCTGCCGAGATTGCCCAGCAGGTTGAGACGGCATTGGTGCAGGC
>WFMQ01000141.1 GCA_015488995.1 Nitratifractor sp.
ATCGGTACGGAGGGTGACGGTTTTGGGGATATGGCGCACCAGATGGCGATCGATCTCTTCGGGGGCAAGCAGCATGAGCTCGAGGCCATGATCAGCCAATTCGACGGCGGGATAATCAGCCAGACGTAGGGTGTAGTTGGCGGTGAGCATCTGCTCGATTTTGGCAAACTCCCCAAGCAACAGGTCGAGGCGGTCGAAGAGGGCTTCGTAACGCTCTTTGTTTTCCCCCTCCTCGAGGAAGGCGTTGAGGAGTTTTCCTTTGGCGATGGGGGTTTTGAGCTCGTGCATAATCGCGTGGAGGAAGAGCTGGCGGGAGTGGATCAATGCCTCGATTTTTCGCAACGCTTCATCGAGGGTGTTGGCGACCTGGGCGATTTCGTCGCGGCGGGGTTGGCGGGTCGAGACGCTGAGGTCGCCGTGCTTGATCCGGGTGACCGCTTGGTGGAGGGTCTTGAGTGGCTGGAGGCTCCGTACCAGCCAGAGGTAGAGCCCCCAGAGTGCGATCAGTGCGAGGGCGTACCACAGCAGCATGATGATCGGACGGGGGGCGGGCTGGGTGTTGCGCAGCCATTCATCACCCATGGTAGTGTGAAAACGGAGAATGTATCCCCCCCCATGCTGGAAAATCGTGGCGGTCCCTCGCGGCATGTGGTGCGTCAGGATCGGTGAGGTGTGTGACAGATCAGTGGCCGTGTCTGGGTCGAGTCGTAGGGGGGTGAACCGGCCGGTTTTGAGGAGATGGGAGGTGTCCTCTGCTGCAGAGGTTTGGCGGGGGAATCGCATGTGACAGAAAGGAGCCACCTGCATAAATCGGTCAAGCATCTGGGACTCGAAATGCTCCAGCTGGAGCTGAAATGCGACAAAAAACACTCCACCGATCACCACCGTCGCGGTCACGAAAATCGCCCGAATCTTCCCCAGCAGCGTCATACGATCAACCGATACCCGATCCCCCGCACCGTTTTGAGGGTAGCGTACCCTTCGAGCTTCTTGCGCAGGCGGGAGATGATCACGGAGAGGGAGCCGTCACTGCTCCCTTGGAGGAGGGAAGAGTCGTAGAGGATTTGCTCTTTGGAGACGGTGGCACCGATGTGCTCAAACAAAAGCCGGGCGATGAGAAACTCCGCCGGGGTCAGGGGGATGGAGGCTCCACCCGTCATCAGCACCTCCCGCTCGGCATCGAGGGTGACGGGCGGAGGGGGCGGTGCGTCGGTTCCAGACTGGATTTTCTTGTACCGGCGCAGGAGGGAGACGATGCGGGCGTACATCTCCTGTGGGTCGTAGGGTTTGGGGAGGTAATCATCGGCACCGATTTGCAAGCCGGCCACTTTGTCCCCGATGTCCCCGCGTGCGGAGGAGATGATGATGGGGATGTCGTGCCGGGCACGCACTTCGCGGCACACCTCCAGCCCGTCCATCCCCGGCAGGGTGAGATCGAGGATCATCAAGTCGTAATTTTCGATCCCGGCACTCAGTCCGAGAAAGGGATCGGGATACGAAGTCACTTCGATGCCATAGCGCAGTAAAAAGCGTCCGAGGAGTTGGGCAAACTCTTCGTCGTCTTCGATCATCAGTATTGTGTGCATGGGGTATTATACCTTGTGTTACTTCCGGTTATCGAGCCGGTGCGCAATCCTTCATTGGGGGACGGGACTTCAGTCCCGCAGTGCAGGGCTGAAGCTACCCTTCTGTGTTCGAGTACCGTTTGCCAATCTCATGCGACTGAAGTCGCATCCCCTTTCAAAGCTCTGCATAGCGCTGTCTCATCTCTCACGTTCAAACCACCGCAAACTGACCCATCATGCCGTTGTCCTCATGCTCAAGGAAGTGGCAGTGATACATGTAAGGTGTCGCCGGGTCGGTGTAATCGCTCATCCGCACCACAAACCGTACCGTCGAGCCAGAAGGGACGAGGATGACGTCTTTGTGTCCCCGTTCATTGGGATAAATGTTTTCCGCTTTGCCGTCCCGATCGATCGGCTCAAAATGGGTGGCATGGATGTGGAAGTTGTGGTGCATCGGCATGGTATTTTCCACTTCCCAGATCTCCGTCTCTCCTACGGGCACTTTCTCATCGATCCGCCCCATGTCCATCGATTTGCCGTTGATCATCAGGCGCATCATACGTCCTTCGAGGACGAAACGGCGAGTGCGGACGGCCTTGGCGGGGTCGAGACGCTCGAGGGTTGTCAAGCGGATGGGGAGTGTCGTGGTTGCGGTTGGTTTTTTGCTGACGCGGATCGTCATGAAGCTTTTTTTGTTGTAATAATCATACAGCTCAAACGTCTTGCCGCTGTGTCGGCCGAGATCGAGGATGACTTCAGCCCGTTCTCCCGGAGAGAGTACCAGCTTTTGCATCGCAACCGGTGCTTCGAGGAAAGCATTGTCCGTAGCGATTTGTTGCATCGTCAACCCTTCGACAAATCCCAGAGCATAGATCGAGGAATTAGAGCCGTTGAGGATCCGCAAGCGTAGCTCTTTGGCTTCGGCATCGAAGATCGGCTCGATGGCACCGTTGACGAGGAAGGTATCTCCGACGTAGCCGTGCATGATCTCAGGCATACTGGGGCTGTAGTCGATCTGCCCCCGGTCGAAATGGCGATCCTGAAGCACCAGCGGGATGTCGTCGATGCCGTAGCGTCGGGGGAGATCCAGTGCCCGACTCTCATCATCTTCGATGAGGATCAGTCCGGCCATCCCTTTGTAGACCTGTTCTGCGGTTTTGCCCATGGCGTGGGGATGGTACCAGTTGGTACACGCACGCTGGTTGACGGTGTAGATGGCCGACCACGTGGTACCCGGGGCGATGGTCTGGTGGGCCGTGCCATCCATGCGGGCGGGGACGTGCATCCCGTGGCCGTGCATGGTGGTCACCTCTTTGAGACGGTTGGTGTAGTTGATCGAGACTTTGTGCCCCCGCTCCAGCAGCAGTGTCGGCCCCAGATAGGTACCGTCGATCGCGTATGTCCGGGTCGCCACACCGTCAAAAAACAAGTGCTTCGCCTCGTGGATTGTCAGGTCATATTGATCGATCCCATTGCGTACGTCGGGCTTCTTGAGCGGGGGGATGGGGAGTGCCTTGCGGGTGATCGGGGTGCGCCCGGCCTGTGCCTGACACGCTACGAGGCTCAGGGACGCTGCGGTGCCGTATCGGATAAAATCACGTCGGTTCATGATCCCCTCCTAATAGCGGCTGAGGTGTTCGATCAGCTTCGCACGCTGCGCAGAGCTGAGGGTGGCGACGACGGCACGAAGCACCGTGATCCGTGCGGCATCGGCGTGCTTGGGGTCGGCGGTGATGGTCGATTGGAGGGTGCGCATCTTTTGCGCGATGGCGGCCTTCTGATCGGCACTCAGATCGAGTTTGAAGACCATCGGCATGATGACGCTCATCTGCGTCTCGGCACGGCTCTTGCGGACACGGGATCCGCAGCCGCCCCCGAGACATCCGGCGCAGCCAGAGCCCCCGTTCCGGACGGTGCCCGCAAAAGGTTTGCCGGTGTGCTGCAGGCGGTCATACATGGTGCCCGGTGCGGTGTCCGCGAGGAGCGTCTCTGGGAGTATCAGCAGGGTGGCGAGGGTGGCGATCAGGGTGAGGGTTCGTTTCATAAGGGGACTCCTTAGTTGGTGTGGTCGCAGTGTACAGGCTCAATCTAAACCCATCCCAACCGAATCTTAACGAACCTTAACGCTGCAGCTGATTGCTCCGGAAAGTTCTCGAAAGGAGATCTCTCAAGGGATTGTAAATTTGTTGCAAAAATTGGAGCATATTTAAGGCACCTTGGGCTACAATGCCCCGTAACCATTTCAAAGGAGATTATATGAACAAAGCACTCAAGCTTACAGCACTTGTTGGTGCCGTTGCACTGATGACTACCCCCTTGGCAGCCAAAAAAATCCGATGGAAACTTGCGGAGACGTGGCCGTCTACCCTGACCCCTTTGGCGTCTCCCCCAGCCAAAGTGGCCGCCCTCATGAAAGAGATGAGTGATGGACAATTCGTCATCAAAGTCGAGGGGAAAGAGAAGCACAAAGCCCCTCTGGGTATTCTCGATATGGTCAAAGGCGGCCAGTATCAGATGGGGCACAGCGGCTCGTACTATTGGAAAGGGAAAGACATCAATACGGTTTGGTTCACCACCGTGCCTTTTGGGATGACCCCTTCGGAGCAGTATGCATGGTTCTACTATGGCAACGGCAAGAAGTACATGAAAGAGGTGTACGACAAGTTCGGTGTCTATAACTACCCTGGCGGTAACACCGGTAACCAGATGGGCGGTTGGTTCCGCAAAGAGATCAAGACCCCAGCAGATCTCAAAGGCTTGAAGATGCGTATCCCCGGTCTCGCGGGTGAAGTGATGGCCAAGCTTGGTGTCAACGTCACCAACATCCCCGCCGGAGAGCTCTACACCTCGCTCGATCGCGGCACCATCGATGCCCTCGAATGGGTCGGGCCGGGTATGGACATCAAAATGGGCTTCTACAAAGTCGCCCCCTACTACTACACCGGTTGGCACGAACCCGCATCTGAGATGCAGTTCATGGTCAACAAAAAAGCATTTGACAAGCTGCCCAAGAAGTATCAAGTGATGCTCGAGACCGCGATGAAAGCTGCTTCGTTTGATATGTATGTTGAGAACTTTGCCGATTCGGTGGATGCCTGGGCAAAAATGAAAAAAGACTACCCCAACATCAAAGTGCGCACGTTCCCTCCTGCGGTCATCAAAGCACTCAAAAAAGCAGCCGATGAAGTGTACGCAGGCTACGCCGCCAAGAACCCCAAGTTCAAAGAGATCTACACCGACTACGAAGCGTACATGAAAAAAGCACGCGAGTGGACGATGATGATGCAAGGCGGTTACCTCAAGCTCAACGAAGAGTTGGCAAAATAAGGAAACCTTACCCCCTGTGTCCACACTCCTGTGTGGGCACACCTGTTCAGAGTATGTTACGTGGTATGTTACGTGTTTTCACAGTCCGTGGGTATATCGATGGCTCCTCCATCAATATACCCATGCACTGACCAAACTATCCCCAAAGGATTTTCCTTGCTCTTCTCACTCGAAAAATGGATGGACAAAATCATCGATGCCGTCGGCTATGTCACCGGTGTGCTTTTGCTCGTGTTGATTCTCAATGTGGCGTTTGATGTCATGATGCGCTATGTGTTTCACAACAGCTCGATTGCCATGCAGGAGCTGGAGTGGCACACGTTTGCGGTCATCATGCTCTACGGCACGGGCTATGCCCTCCGGCACAACGCGCATGTACGGGTCGATTTTGTGTATGACCGCCTCAGCCCTCGCAAACAAGCATGGATCAATGTCTTGGGAACCCTCTTTTTTCTCCTGCCACTGGCCCTCCTCGTGATCAACGGATCGTGGGAATTTGTCATGGATGCCTACACGACCCATGAGATCAGCGAAGATCCCGGTGGGCTCCCCTATCGATGGATCATCAAAGCCCAGATTCCGTTGGCGTTTGTGTTTTTGATCTTCTGTGCGGCGGATTTTTTGTTGCACAATCTAAATATTTTGCGTGGGCATGAGGCACCGCTTCCTGCGCCGGAGACGGAGGTGATGGAATGATTGGGTTGATCATGTTTGGTGCGGCACTGGTG
>WFMQ01000142.1 GCA_015488995.1 Nitratifractor sp.
CCTCTGGATCGGATGGTTCGGATTCAACGGCGGAAGCGTCGGATCGATCTCTACCAAGGAAAACGCCGATGCCGTCGCCCTGACCATCCTCAACACCAACACCGCTGGACTCGCTGGTGCGATCGTCGTGGGGATTTTGTTGTATTTCCGCTACGGCAAGCTCGACCTCACCATGGTGCTCAACGGTGCCCTCGGGGGTCTCGTGGCCGTCACCGCTGGTGCCGATGTGTTTGACATCTACTCCCCCATCGCTGTCGGTGCCATCGGTGGACTCTTAGTCGTCATCGCCGTCCCGCTGTTTGACAAACTTCGCCTCGATGATCCGGTCGGAGCCCTCTCGGTACACCTCGTCAACGGGATTTGGGGTACCCTTGCCGTCGCCGTCTTCAGCGATGCACCGATGTGGCCACAGGTCAAAGGGATCCTCGTCGTCGGTCTCTTTGCCTTCGTTGTCTCTTATGTTGTGCTCTTTATCATCAACAAAATCATCCCTTTTCGCGCCAGCGACGACGATCAGCTCGAGGGGTTGGACTATGTCGAATGTGGTATGGAAGCATACCCAGAATTCAAACAAACCATTTAAATAGAAATTTGCTAATGGGGATGGGGGTTCAACCCCATTCCTCTAAACGTAGCTTGTGCTACAATGTCACAAATATCAAGGAGAAAAAATGAAAAAAATTGAAGCCGTCATCAAACCCTTTAAACTCGAGGATGTCAAAGATGCCCTCATCGAAGCGGGCATCGAAGGGATGACCATCTCAGAAGTCAAAGGCTACGGCCGTCAGCAGGGGCACAGCGAACTCTATCGCGGGGCAGAATATGTGGTCGATTTCATCCCCAAAGTCAAGATCGAGATCTATGTCAGCTCCCAAGAGTACGCCGACATCGTGGTCAAGACGATCCAAGAGACCGCCAAAACTGGGAAAATCGGGGATGGGAAAATCTTCGTCAGCGATGTCAACCGTGTTGTGCGGATTCGTACCGATGAGGAGGATGAAGAGGCGTTGTAAGAGAGTGGATTAAGCACCACTTATATCTGGGGCTGGGACTTCAGCCCCACTAAGCGCGACTAAAGTCGCGTCCCCAATCTAATCTCGCTCTTCTACAACGCGAATACTCTTGATTTCATCATTCTGACTGATACTATCCAGCACTTTGAAACTCTCGATGTCGTCCTCTTCGATCCCACCAAATACGGTGTGGACACCATCAAGATGCGGGGTATCGACAAAGGTGATAAAAAACTGGCTACCGCCGGTGTCTTTGCCTGCGTGTGCCATGGAGAAGGCGCCGCGCTTGTGCTTGATACCGTTGTCGGTCTCACACTTGATCGCCCAGCCCGGGCCACCGGTACCGGCCATGGCGGGGTTGTCCTTGGAGTGAGGGCAGCCCCCCTGTGCCATAAATCCAGGGATCACCCGGTGAAATTTGAGACCATCATAAAAGCCACTGTTGGCCAGCTCAGCAATGTTGGCGACGGCAATAGGGGCATCTTTGGGGTAGAGCTTGAGGGTGATGGTACCTTTGTCGGTTTCGACGATGGCATACTGGAGTTTGTCGAGCTCCTCAGGGGAGAGGTTGTACTCTTTGAGTTTCTTTCCGAACATGTTTATCCTTCTTTGTCTGAATTTTCGATAGAATTATAGCCAAATTATCACCAACACCAAGTAAACAGGGCATATTGTTTTATTCTTACATACATCAGCTGATACGGGACTAAAGTCCCTACTCCTGATAGAACATCAGAATGTCGGACTACCATACAGAACATAATACAAAAGGAACCCACCATGCAACTCTGCGTCGCCCTCGATCTCCCCAAAGCTTCGGACAACATGCGCCTCGCCGAATCCCTCGCCGACCACGACACCCTCTGGATGAAACTCGGCTTCCGCAGCTACATCCGTGACGGCCGTGCGCTGATCGATACCCTCAAGCAGATCAACCCCCATTTTCGTATCTTCCTCGATCTCAAGCTCTACGACATCCCCAACACCATGGCCGATGCCGCCGAGGAGATCGCACTGCTCGGGGTCGATATGTTCAACATCCACGCCAGTGCCGGTGCCGTGGCGATGCGTACCGTGATGGAGCGGCTGGCGCAACAAGCCGAGCGGCCGCTGGTACTGGCCGTGACAGCATTGACCTCGTTTGATGAGGCCAATTTCACCAACATTTACGGAGCGGGGATCGATCAGAAGGCAGAAGAGTTTGCCAGAATGAGTTATGAAAATGGTTTAGATGGGGTCGTCAGCAGTGCCTTTGAGAGCCGCACGATCAAAGCGGCGACCGAAGAGACTTTTCTCACCCTCTGCCCCGGCATCCGCCCTTTTGGTGAGGATGCCGGCGATCAACAGCGGGTCGCGACCCTCGAAGTGGCGCGAGAGGAGCGGGTGGACTTCCCCGTCATCGGCCGCCCCATCTACCGCGATCCCGATCCAGCCACCAAAGTACGCAAAATCCTCACAACAATGGAACAGGGACTTTAGTCCCGTCAAAAGATAGACCCCCAGAAACGGGACTGAAGTCCCTACTCCGGGGAAAATACAACGCAGGAAAGCACTACGGCGTAGTGCGCTCCACTTTTTTCGGATGCGCCAGATCGTGGGCTCGCTCCAACCCCTGCATAATCACAATCGCCGCGACCACAAACATCGCCAGAATAATCAGTGGAGTATATTTCTGCATTTCCAACCCTCTTTTTTGGAAGTATTTTATCCAATTTCCGCAGAAAACCCCTTACTTTAAGGGCATTTTTAACTCGGATCCACTATAATCCCATCCACCAAAGGACAGTTGGGTGAGTTGGCTGAAACCACACCCCTGCTAAGGGTGCATATCCTAACGGGTATCGAGGGTTCGAATCCCTCACTGTCCGCCACCTCCTTTCCTTCTCACAAATCTAATGTGAAAATCATGGTTTCTATTCTTCACCCTTACTATTTATTCTAATCCATAAAGAGAACAGTATGAGCCACAATCATCGTAGTCACTGAAAAAATTCTGTTTCCACCCAAATCCGTAAATAGAACATCTGCAGTAGCTGTGATGCTCGTGTTCATGGGGTTTGTGCAAAATCTAAGTCGCACCCGTAGGTTCGGCGATGATTTTACGCGAAGCCCATGGATACGATGATTGCGGCTAATGCTTTTTTCTATGTACGAATTTGGGTTTTCGTACGATCGTGATTTTCAGAGAAGGAGATCGGATCGTTATGGTGTATGGATTTGCCAAGAATGAAAAGGAGAATTTGACCATGAGTGAATTGAAGCATTTCAAGATACTGGCACGCGATATTCTCTCCCTGAACGAAACAGCCCTTCAAAATGCCATCAAACAAAAAGTATTTATCCCCGTAGGAGAAGCAAAATGAGAGCAAACATACAGGAAGCCATCGCTTCCACTGTCACCGACATGATTGAGGCAGATATCCCAGTCTCTTTTACCCAAAAGGAACTGAACAAACTCGGAGTTACTGTCGCCAAAGTGTCCCTCCAACCTCAACAAATCCAGCATATCCGCAAACAGCTCAACCTCTCCCAAACGGTTTTTGCCAAGCTACTGGGTGTCAGCCCCTCTTCTGTCCGCCAATGGGAACAGGGGCAACGCCGACCCACCGGCGCAACCATGGTACTGCTTGAACTCCTCGATCGCCAACCTCATCTACTGGATTATCGGTTGGGAAAAAATGTGGCATAGAAGGTGATGCAAACGATCACGGGATTTATCACTACCGTTTAAGAAGACCATTTTATCAACCCCTATGACATCTTAACCCTCTCGTTCCCCATCTCCTGATGGGGAACGTCTACTGCGCGAGATATAGTATATGGGTTCCATATCGGGAGATATGGAACCAGTCCAACATTCAAACTATTTATTGGTGCGGTGATAGGCACCCCATGATCCGCCTGATCC
>WFMQ01000143.1 GCA_015488995.1 Nitratifractor sp.
GGGGCAGCAGGTGCATGCTGGGGATGTGGTGCTTCAGCTGGATGACACGAAGGAGAAGCTCGAGATCGAAGCGTTGCAGGCGCAGTTGGAGGGGGCGCAGAGTGTGCTGGACGATCTGCAGACCGGGGTGAGGATCGAAGAGCGCAAAGTGATCGAAGCGCAGCTGGCCGAAGCCAAAGCGACCCGGGATCACGCCGCCGCCGAATTCAAACGCTACCAGAAACTCTACGCCGAACGATCGGTCACCGCCTCGAGTTTCGAAGCCAAAACCATGCGCTACAAAACCGCACAGGCTCGGGTGGAGTCGATCACCCACCGGCTGACCCTGGCAAAAGAGGGGAGCCGCACCGGCCGGATCAACGCCCAGAAAGCGACCCTCGCCCAGCTTCGCGTCCGGATCAAAAAGGCCCAATATCTCCGCTCCCTCACCACCCTCCGATCCCCCGAAGATGCACGAGTCTTTGACCGGTATTACCATCGCGGGGAGCGGGTGCCGGCCGGACATGTCGCCCTCAGCTTGATCGCACCCGAGCAGGTCAAAGTTCGCTTTTTCGTCCCACAAACGGTCGCCCAGACCTTGCAGGTGGGAGAGCGGGTCGATTTCAACGGGATGGGTGCCACACTGAGGACAAGCTCGGGGACGATCACCTGGATCTCCCCCACCAGCGAATACACCCCGCCCGTGATTTTCAGTAATGCCTCCAACAATCGGCTGGTCTTCATGGTCGAAGCCCGCCCCGACCTCTCCGACGCCCGACAGCTTGTGATCGGACAGCCGATCAAGGTGACGCTCCATGCCGCACACTGAATCTACGGTCGCTATGGATGCAGGCTACGCGATCGATGTTCACGGGCTGAACAAATATTTCGGCGACAAACACGTGGTCAAAGACCTCTCCCTGCAAGTGGAGTACGGGCAGATCATGGGCTTCCTCGGCCCCAACGGCAGCGGCAAGACCACCGCCATCCGGATGCTCTGCGGGCTCCTCACCCCCGACAGCGGGGAGGGGAGCTGTCTCGGGTACGATATCCGCACCCAGCCCGAAGCGATCAAGAGCCGCATCGGCTACATGACGCAGCGTTTCTCCTACTGGGAGGATTTGACGATCCGGGAAAACCTCGAATTCATCGCCCGTATTTATGAACTCGCCCACCGCAAACACCTCGTCGACGAAGCCCTGGAGAAGCTGGGACTCTCCACCCGCTCCTCCCAGCTGGCACGGGAACTCTCTGGCGGCTGGAAACAGCGGCTCGCACTGGCCGCCTGCACGATCCACTCCCCCGATCTCCTCCTCCTCGACGAACCCACCGCCGGAGTCGATCCGAGTGCACGACGCGACTTTTGGGATGAGCTCCATGCCCTCTCGAGCCGGGGGATCTCAGTGCTCATCAGCACCCACTACATGGATGAGGCACAGCGTTGTCACTCGCTGGCGTACCTCGCCTACGGTTCTCTGCTGGCACACGGGTCTGCCGAGGAGATCATCGCCCAGCAGCACCTCCACACCCTGCACATCACGGGAGCCCACCTCTCCACGCTCGAACACACCCTTCGAGAGACCGACGGCATCGCCCAGACGGTGATGTACGGCAACGACCTCCACGTCTCCAGCCTCGATCCTCTCGCGCTGGAGCGGAGCGTCACCGCCCACCTCACATCTGGCCAGAGCGCGACCCCCATCCCCACCTCGCTCGAAGATACCTTCATCTACCTGATGCAGCATTCCGAGGACAATTTTGATGCCATCGACTAACCCCCCACACTTCTCCTGGACCCGCTGGTGGGCGATCGTCCTCAAGGAGATCATCCAGCTCAAACGGGACCGGATCACCTTCGGGATGATTTTTGGGATACCACTGATGCAGCTGATCCTCTTCGGATTTGCGATCAATACCGACCCAAAACACCTCCCCACCGCCATCATTTCCGATGACAACAGCGCGGTGACCCGTTCACTGATCTCGGCGATGGCCCACTCCGAATACTTCGCCATCGATACCCACTATACCTCTGCCGAAGCCCTCGCCGCTCTCCGGAGAGGGGACGTACAGTTTGTCCTGACGATCACCAACAACTTCACCGCCAAGCTCCTGCGGGGAGAGCGTCCCACGATCCTCCTCGAAGCCGATGCCACCGACCCCACGGCGACCGGGGTCGCCCTCTCCAGTCTCAACGGCATCCTCCAGACCGTCGCCCGCCGAGAGTTTCACGGGGCACTCGATTACCTCGCCCGTCCCCCTGCGCCCTTTGACATCATCGTCCACCGACGATACAACCCCGAGGGGATCACCCAGTACAACATCATCCCCAGCCTCATCGGTGTCCTCCTCACCCTCACCCTGACCCTGATGACCGCACTGGGAATCACCCGAGAAAAAGAGCACGGCACGATGGAAAACATCCTCGCCACCCCGACCCGCCCTCTCGAGATCCTCACCGGCAAGATCGCCCCCTACATCCTGATCGGCCTGCTGCAGGTGAGCCTCATCCTCCTCGCCGCTCGGTATCTGTTTGATGTCCCGATCGTCGGGAGCCTCTGGCTGGTCTACCTCGTCGCCCTCCTCTTCATCGTCGTCAATCTCACCGTAGGGATCGCCATCTCATCGGTGGCGCAAAACATGTTTCAGGGGATGCAGATGGTCTTTTTCTATTTTCTCCCCAACATCATGCTCTCGGGCTACATGTTCCCGTTTCGCGGGATGCCCGAGTGGGCACAGGTGGTAGGGGACATCCTCCCCCTGACCTACTTCAACCGCCTCATTCGCGGTGTGATGCTCAAAGGCACCTCCCTCCCCGATCTCACCCAGAATCTCTGGCCACTGCTGCTGATCGGCCTCGTGACCCTGCTGGCCGCCTCAAAGCTCTACCGGCAGACGTTGGATTGAGGGTGCTGTGACCGGTCGTCAGGACAGTAACTTCTCCACTTCGCGCCGCTCTTTCGCATCCTCAATCATTCTATCCATAGTCGTAAGCGATTCAACCATCTCATCACTACAGATGTCGAAAATCACTACAGCATCCAAATCAAAATAGTGGTGTGACAAAATATCTCTGATTCCTTTGATCTCTTTCCATTACATGTGAGGGTATTGTGCCAGCAGTTTTTTGTCTGTCAATTTGTCGATGTTTTTCAGACTTTCACCCACGGCAATAACCCAAATCCGTAAATAGAAAATCTGCAGTAGCTGCAATGCTCGTGTTCATGGGTTTTGTGCAAAATTGGAGTCGCACCCGTAGGTTCGGCGATGATTTTACGTGAAGCCCATGGATACGATGATTGTGGCTAATGCTTTTTTCTATTTACGGATTTGGGGATAAGCTTCATGCAAATGCTGTCAAGCTTCTCCTGTCCCGCTTCGGTATCACAAAAGTCATCCGCACGCTTCGCATAGGCACATCTTCGTTTGACGACGACCAAGGCATCGCGTATTTGCTTCAGTGTGTCGAGCACCAATTCTTTGTCATACAGCATAGATACCATCCCGAAAAATGCGTTTTTTCAGGTGGGGATTCATCCTGTCTCTCAATCGTACGATGTCTACTTTCTGGTGGAGATCTTCTTCGATGAGTTGTTTGATGGCTATCATATCCAATAGTTTGGGGCGCATTTGCACGAAGATGTCTATATCGCTCTCTTGCGTCGCTTCGTCTCTGGCGTAACTTCCGAAAAGCCCTATTTTTTCTACATGATATTTCTGATGGAATTCCTGGTAATGCTCTCTCAGGTAGTTGAGTATCTGATCTTTTGTCATTACGAGAACCTCCTGCTTTCGATTGTGTTCATTATATCATGTTCTGGTTTGAGTTTTCTAAGAGGGGAGGCTTGGTCTTCAGCCCAAGTACAAACGTAGCGTGATCGTGTGTTTTATAATTTGGTTCCTTCGCCTAACTCAAAGTAGATATTTAACGTCAGAACCCAAATGCATGAGATATTGGCAAAATACACCAAATGGAGTATAATGACTTTAGAATTATCGAAAGGGTATTAAATCATGAAAATTCAAACGAGTGTAAGAGTAGAAGATATATTTTATAATGAGGCAAAAGAGATATTTCTACGGTTTGGTTTGAGCTTTGGAGATGCTGTTAATACTTTTTTAGCCAAAGTTGCAATGGAGAAAGGTATCCCTTTTGATTTGACGCTTCCCAGTGATGAGCTAAAAGGCCGACTGTCAAATATAGAGACCGATACCAACACACAAACCTACAAAACAGCGGATGCTCTTTTTGACGATTTAGGCATTTAAATGTTAGAAATCAAGATTGAAAATCTTTCAAAAAAGATATTGACAGGGATAAGAAGAGTGGATCTTACAATAAAGAAGATTTTGAGCTTCTAAAGATGATAATCACTGACCTTCAATATGAACGAGCGTTAGATAAAAAGTTTAAAAGGCATCCACTAAAGGGCAACATGAAAGGTTTTGAATCCATACACCTGAAGAATGATTGGCTCTTGATTTTCAGAGTTGATGATACGTTTCTAAGCTTGGTTATGCTGGGAAAACATACACAAGTTTATAGGAAATTTAAATGATTTAGGATTTAGTTCCTGACACTTAATTTCCAAGGGAATTAATATCAGGTTTACCTTTACATACTCATAGAAAAAGACTATAATATTCTCAGTGAAATTTAACAAGAAATTTCTTGGTATACAAGGAGGTGCATTATGGTGCGTTACGCTGAGAATGAGCTTTTCTCGATTACGGACTTTACCAAACAGATTAGCTCACTGCTGAAGGGGATCAAAAACAACCGCCTCGAAAAAGTCGGTGTCCTCAAAAATAATCGACTCGAAGCGGTCGTCCTTTCTACCGAGGAGTACAATCGTCTTAAAGCGATCGAAGAAGAGTCCAGGAACCAATCTTGGGCTTACTGGAAAGACGATGAACTGGATCATTTTGGTCGGATTGCTATCGGGTTGAGCCGGAACGATTATGACGATGACGATGAGGATTACAATATATGGTAAGGGGGATTTACTTCATTGAGATGCCGTATTCGGATTTTAGACAGTTCAAGGGGCGGCCAGTGCTGGTGCTGAAAATGATCGACAAAAACGACATCCTCATCCTCCCGCTGACGACCAATCTCAGCCGTGAGGGGATTACGATTACCAACGACGACCTCGAGGAGGGCTTACTCAAAAAACCCTCCGTTGTCATCGTGCCTAAGATCACGGCAATCGATCGTTCGTTGATTCGGGACGCACACCGTATTGCTGTATTGCATTGGAAGAGTTTTGGGAGGGTGGAGGAGATGGTTTGCCGGGAGTTTGGGTGTTAGCTTTTCTATTTTGCAACAAAGGTGCCAGGTGATGCTAATGCTATTTGAAATGGAAAAGTGGTGGGACGATAACAACAACTCCAAACGCTCATCCATCTCTACACAACAATTTGCTACAATGCGCCGTACCCTTTTAGGTTATAAGGGTAGTGTTCTTCTTTTCATTTGAGTGGGCGGGCTTGAAAAAGCTAGATACGTAAGCATAGGCAGGGTTATCTCAGTTGAAAGGGTGCATTATGGAAATTTATTTTTCCGTGCTTGCTTTGATTCTTGGAGTAACAAAGGTTACAATTATGTGGCTTAGTTATAAAGAGAGCAAAAGGCAAAAGAACACTGATTGCGATAAGTAATCACACTATATCGAGAGAATCACTACTTCTCTCGACTTCAGTGTACCCTTTCCGAAATTATACACCATAAACATTAAATAGGAATAAAACAGATCCAAAAAGAGAAACTTTCATCAAGTCATCAAAACAACTTCTCCACCTCTTTCCTCTCTTTCTGCGCTTTTTGAAGCAAAGGGGTCAAGCAAAGGGGTCAGACCCTAAACCCTAAATTACTTTGGACACCACACCCAGAAACGACGCAAAAAGGTCACCATATCGTCGAGCGATACACCTACGATGCCAACAGCAACTGAGCCTCTGCCACTGTACACGGCAAACACATCACCGCCCATTATACCCTCGATGATCAGCTGCAAGTCTACGGCGACAACACCTACCGCTACGACGATGACGTGCTGGATCTCTGTAGCAGGGGCGGAATAGTGGGGTAATAGAGCCCCTCACGCTTCATCAAAGAACAGCAAGCCCTGCCCAGAATCCCCCGGAGTGAGTGCAGGGTCATCGCGGGTGACCCGCCCTTCGACCTCCATGTCCCGATAGAGTGCGCCGTAGGAGACCCGCCATTGCTGGCCGTCGGTGGTGACGAGTCCGGCTGTTTTGGGGTTGAGCTTGGTGACGGTGGCGTAGTACCATTGACCGCTTTTGTCCACAAACGCTACCCGGTCACCGATACCCAGTGCACTCTTTTTGATCCCCCTCTTTTGGCTGGAGTGGATCGTCGTGTCGACATCGTCGAGGTTGATCGAGGCGTAAAAAATACGCCAGACTTTTCCATCTGATGCATTGAGCACTTCGCAACGTGTGGAGAGGAGCTTGCGCACAACGGCATGCTCGAGACGATTGGTGACAGTATCAAACCACGTAATCTGCTGGCCGATGTGGAGCCGTACTTTGACCTGTTGGATCCGCGCTGGATCTTCGGTCTCTTTCCCGATGACCACCCCGAGGCGATACAGGTCAAACAGTGATGCATCCTCCAAGTCATCCATAATCTTCGTAAAATCCATAGTCAACTTACCTCCCGAGTGGATTGTCCGACCGTTTTTTTGCTTTCCGTTTCTCATATGCCTTGTTGGAAGGGTTCTGTGGATCGGAAAAGAGAAACTCGCCGTAGAGAACACAGCCGTTTTGTCCCGGGGAGCACTCCCGCTCCAACAGGCGGCACCACTCTGTGATGTCACCGTGTTTGGTCAAATGTTGACACCCCCATCCCGTACTCATGCTTTCCCTCCTGCGTTGTAAAAATATTGCTGCGCCTCGGCCTTGGTGGCAAAGGGGCGGATCGTATGGCTCTCCCCCTCGTAGGTCACGTCATACGTCTCCTCTGCCGTGCTTTTCCCGTACGTCAAGGCGATGGTGAGTGCCAGCGTGATCTCGTCGGGGGTCGCCTCCTGCTGGAGCAGTGAAAAAGGGCCCAGTACCGGGAGATGGATCGGGCGATAGTCCGGGTTGTCAACCGCCTGCAAAGCCTCGTTGTCCTCCTGATGGCGGCCGACGACAAGCTTGGCTCCCTTGGGCAAGCGGAAATGACGACCAAATTTGAGCAGGTCAATGTCGGCAACTTCCAATTCCTCATGCGCCACAAACTCCCGCAGTTTGGCACTGAAGGCGGGGTCGGTCAGCAGACACCCGCCGCCAGGGCTCTCATAGTCATCCCAGCCAAACTCTGCCGCGAGTGCGAGCTGCCGATCCCGGGCACGGCCAGAAATATCGAGAAGCTTATCCCGATCGACCCACCCTTCGATCTCGGGGGTGGTCGGCTCGAGGAGCTGGGCGCAGAGGGGTCGG
>WFMQ01000144.1 GCA_015488995.1 Nitratifractor sp.
AGCCCATGGATACGATGATTGCGACTAATGCTTTTTTCTATTTATGGATTTGGGGAATCGCCTCCCGCACATCCTTCGCCACCCACATGGCGCATCTCTCAAGCGATTCACGGGTTCCGTACCCACACAGTACACCCATGCCGATCACTCCGGCAGCCTTGGCGGCATCCATGTCCATGCACGTGTCGCCGATCATGTATGTCTCACCGGTGACCTGTGGCATCGCCTCGAGGGCTTTGTGGATCGGCTCAGGATTGGGTTTGGGGTGGTGGACGTCTTCGCGGCCGATGAGGACGGTAAAATACCCCATCAGTCCGAGATGCTCCATGAGTTCGCGGGAAAAATGACCCGTTTTGGTGGTGACGATGCCGAGGTGGGCAAATTGAGCGGCAGCCTCGACGGCCTCTTTGGCTCCGGGTAGCAATATGGTCTTGGCGCGGCTGATGCGGCGGTAGTGTTCTTTGTAGATGCGGACGCAGGTATCGATCTGTGTGGCAGGAAACCCCAGCCGGGCAAACATATCGTCGAGTGGGTAGCCGATGAGTGCCGTGATGTCTGTATCCCTGGGGGCCGCAACCCCCAGCGTCTCGTAGGTAACGTAAAAACTCTCCAAAATCGCTTCGGTCGAGTCGATCAAGGTGCCGTCGAGATCAAAAAGTATTATCTGTTCTTTTGGGTGTTTCATGGTAGTTGATGCCTTTTTTAGTGAATAGTGAATAGTTTCGGTATGCGTTTCTTCGTGATGCTTTTATTGGAGGGGATGCGACTTCAGTCGCAGGGTGGGACTGAAGTCCCAGGCCCTTTTCGCTCTTCTCGTTACCAATTACCCATCACGGGAAACGGGGCTAAAGCCCCTGCTCCGTTATCAATACCCAATATTCACCTCAAACTCCCGGAGACGCTTGTGGATGCTGCGCAGCTCAGTGATGGTCGTCCAGTTGCCGATGAAGATGGAAAACGATTCGCGGACTTTGGAAAACGCATTGCTTACTTGCACCAGCACCCCGAGGGTGATCGCGCCGGTGAAGAGGGAAGGGCCTACGATGATATAAGGGACGATGATCATGAGCTGCTCAAATGAGTTGAGCCAAATGTCGAAATAGCCGTAATGGTTGAAGAGTCGGATGTAGTTGATCCGCAGCCCGGTGAAGAGTGCGACCATAGTGGGGATGTGGCCGTACTGCTCTTTGTCATCCTCGGCGTAGACGAGCTCCTTGCGGAAGGCGGCTTCGACTTTTTGGTTGTTGTACTCCAGACCCGGCAGCTTGATCCCCACAAACCACGAGATGATCAGCCCGCCGACCGAGACGATCAGGGAGACCCATACCAATGAGCCCTCATGGGGCAGATACGGGACGGTGACGTTTGCGCTCAGTCCCCAGAGGATCGGAAGGAACGCGATGAGGGTCATGATGGCACGCACCACCTGGAGCCCGAGGGACTCGATGATCTTGGCGAAGCGGTAAATGTCCTCCTGCATCCGCTGGGAGGCTCCTTCGACTTCGTGATCGGTCTCCCGCCACTGGGGCAGGTAATCAAACGTGATCGCTTCGCGCCATTTGAACGCATAGACTCGGGTAAAATACGAGGTAGCCGTCGCAATCAGGACATACGGAAAAGCGTACTTGGCAAAGAGGCGCATCTGCTCCCAAAACTCTGCGACGGTATGTTCGGTCGCTTTTTGGAGGATGTCGTAGAAAGCTCCGTACCACTTGTTGATCGCCACGGTCAGTTGTACTTGCGCGTAGAGGCTGATCAGCAAAATAGCCAATCCACCGTATGCCCACCACACCCATCGTTTGTTTTTGTAAAAAGCTTGGATCAACGTTTTCTCCCTAAGTATAGTAGCGTATTTTATCACGATTTTGCGATGGAGAGCTGTGTTCCCCCTTTTTTTTGATATACTGCGGGGAGCTGAATCGATCATTTACGCATGCGTTCAGCGATAAAGCCAAAGGAGTATACGATGGCAAGACTTGTGATTTTGGGAGCAGGAATTGCGGGACATACCGCAGCCACATTCGCCAAAAAGTGGCTTGCAGATGCACACGAGGTTGTTGTGATTTCTCCCAATAGCTTGTGGAACTGGATCCCCTCAAATATTTGGGTGGGCGTGGGGAAAATGGACAAAAAGCGCGTGACGTTTCCCCTGGCTCCAGTCTACGCAAAAGCCGGGATCGATTTTCGTCAGGCCAAAGCCCTTGCGATTTATCCCGAAGGGAAGGAGAGCGACAAGCACCCCTTTGTCACGATCGAATATACCGGTCAGGGACGGGAGGGACAGACCGAAGCGTTGTCGTACGACTATCTCATCAACGCAACCGGCCCAAAACTGAACTTTGGTGCGACACCGGGATTGGGTACCGGAAGCCACATCGGCCCACACACCGTGAGCGTCTGCACCGCCGATCATGCTGCCGAGGCTCACGAGAGGCTCCGAGCGATCTTGGACAAGGCCCGACAAGGGCATCGGCAGAAGATCGTCGTGGGTACGGGGCACGGTACCTGCACCTGCCACGGTGCCGCCTTTGAATATGCACTCAATGTCGAGCATGCAGCCCGCCAAGCCGGTGTGCGTGATCGGGTGGACATTCAATGGATCTCCAACGAACCCTATCCTGGTGATTTCGGAATGGATGGGATGCAATTGGGGATTATGGGGTACGTAACCAGTGTACGGATCATGGCGGAGTCTCTCTTCTCGGAGCGGGGCATCCACTGGATCAACAGTGCCCATGTCAGCAAAGTTGATGCGGGTCGGCTCGAATATGAGCAAGTGGACGGGACGACGGGAGAAGAGGCATTTGATTTTGCGATGCTTATCCCCCCTTTCAGCGGTGTCGGGCTCAAGGCTTACGATCGACAGGGTACCGAGATTACCGATACGATGTTTCTCCCCAATGGATTCATGCGGGTCGATGCGGACTACACCCCCAAACCCTATGCAGAGTGGAAGGCTTCCGATTGGCCGGTGACGTACCGCAATCCAGACTATCCCAATGTTTTTGCAGCGGGGATCGCCTTTGCTCCGCCCCATCCCATCTCCAAGCCACGCACATCACCACGGGGTACGCCAATCACCCCGATGCCCCCTCGTACGGGGATGCCCTCGGGTACCATTGGCAAGGCCGTGGCTCACTCGATCGTCAATCTGATCCGAGAAGGAGATCGCGCCAAACTCCACACCGCTTCCATGGCAGAGATGGGTGCCATCTGTGTCGCCTCAGCTGGTACCGGTTTTCAGTCGGGACAAGCCGTTTCCTTTACCATGTATCCTTTGGTCAAAGATTTTGAAACGTATCCAGGAACAGGACGCGATACCAAACGCACCTATGGAGAGATCGGTCTCTCCGGGCACTGGATCAAATACATCTTGCACCATCTTTTCCTCTGGAAAGCCAAACTCAAACCCGGCTGGACACTGATCCCCGAATAACACAACCAAGGAGAATATTATGATCAAAGAAGAACGCAACTTTGCCGACCCCCAGTTTGAAACCGCGATGATACCGGGGCGGTTTCAGCGCACCATGCGCCATTGCATTGTTTGGCAGTTGATCCGTATGGTTTTTTTCAGTGTTCGCAGCATCGGCATCATCATGGTCAACCTGAAAAACGAAAAAGAGCTTCCTTCTACGTAAAACCCATCTTCTCTTGCGCCGGAATAGAGCGGACGGCGTAAGACCCCTTTTGTACGATTTAGCATAACCCAAACAAATTCCATGGATAAAAATAACACATATAATTATTTTTTATAACCTTTTATGAAATTTTAACTTCCTTTTTAAAGTTTTTCTCCTATAATGGCTCACACTAAATTTTGTTTTGAAAGGAAAGCCATGGCTAGATTAGTCGTATTGGGTGCGGGTGTCGCAGGACACACAACAGCAACGTTTGCAAAAAAATGGCTCGGAAACGGGCATGAGGTCGTAGTGGTCACTCCCAACAGTTTGTGGAACTGGATCCCCTCCAACATTTGGGTGGGTGTCGGAGGAATGAGCAAGGAGGATGTTGTTTTCCCTCTTGCCCCAGTGTATCAGAAAGCTGGAATTGATTTTCGTCAGGCCAAAGCGGTCTCGATCCACCCTGAGGGAAAGGATGGAAGTGACACGCCCTATGTAACCGTCGAGTATACCGGACAGAACAAAGAGGGGCAAACCGAAGAGATCACGTATGATTATCTGGTCAACGCTACGGGTCCTAAATTGAACTTCGATGCAACACCTGGCTTGGGTAATGGTGAAGGGGGTATCGGATCCAATACCGTCTCTGTCTGTACCGCTGATCATGCCGTACATGCCAGCCAAGAGCTCAAGCAGGTATTTGAAAAAGCCAAAAGAGGTGAGCGTCAGAAAATTCTCGTCGGAACCGGTCATGGTATGTGTACCTGCCAAGGTGCGGCGTTTGAGTACATTCACAACATTCACCACGAAGCAGAAAAGGCAGGCGTGCGCGATAACGTCGATATCAAATGGATCTCCAACGAAGCATTCTTGGGTGACTTTGGTATGGGCGGAATGCATATGAAAGTCAATGGCTATGTCGTCAGCTCCCGTATCTTTGCTGAATCGCTTTATACTGAGCGTAACATTCCTTGGATCATCGGTGCCCACGTCAACAAAATCGAAGAGGGCAAAGCCCACTACGAACTCCTTGACGGATCAACCGGTGAAGAGGAGTTTGATTTTGCGATGCTGATTCCTCCATTTGCTGGAGCTGGAATGAAAGCCTACGACAAAGCCGGTGAAGACATCACATCCAAAATCTTCAATCCCGGTGGTTTCATGTTTGTCGATGGCGATTACGCCCCCAAGCCGTATGATGAGTGGAAAGCAGCCGACTGGCCGCGCACGTACCAGAACCGTGACTACAAAAACATCTTTGCAGCTGGGATCGCCTTTGCACCACCACACATCATCTCCAAGCCAGCCAAATCCCCCAATGGGACACCGATCAACCCCACCCCACCCCGTACGGGTATGCCATCAGGTATCATCGGTAAAGCCGTTGCTCACAGCATCGTAGACTTGATCAAAAATGGTTCCAGTGCCCACCTACATGAAGCCTCCATGGCCGAAATGGGTGCAGCATGTGTCGCCTCGGCTGGTAAAGGACTCACCGGTGGCCAGGCCGCTGCGATGACGATTTATCCCGTCGTTCCTGACTTTGATAAATATCCAGGAACGGGTCGTGATACGGAGTATACTTTTGGTGAGATTGGATTGGCCGGTCACTGGATCAAGCACATTCTCCATCACTTGTTTATCTGGAAAGCCAAGCTCAAGCCGGGCTGGACTTTGATCCCTGAGTAAACAAGACGATACACATACAAACAGAAAAAGGAGAAATCATGAGCGTCGAAGAAAATTTCGCTAAAAACTCGGAGTTTAACCTATCAATGGTACCCAGCAAGTTCGCAAGCTTTATGCGCACCTGTGTTATCTGGCAGTTTATCCGCTTTGTAGCGATCAACCTCAAGATGATTATCGTCGTCCGCAAGAGTCACTAAGCGTACGCCAGCATCCCGCCATATGCGGGATGTATTTTTCACTGTATATTTTCATATCATCCCCACTTTTTCAAAATAAGGCTGTAAAATGTCCACAGAAATCATACGCTATCCCCACGAGCTTGAACGGTACAACATCGGCGTTGTTCGCGGTTTTACCGATGAGGTTCGTACCATGGCACAGGATGTGGTCGAAACGATGACGGCAAACGACTTGAAGGCTCTCAGTGCTGTACAGATTGGTCATCCTTGGCAAATATTGGCGGTCAAGGATGGAGAGAAAACGCGTGTCTTGATCAACCCACGTGTCATTCGTCACGGAGAGAAATTTATCTCCCAAGAACAGACCGATTATTTTCCAGATCATACCTTTCATATATCACGTTATGGGATGATCTCTGTCGTATACGAAGATCCCGACGGTACCTCCCACTCCTGGATCATCGAAGACCCTGATCTCGCCGCAACGGTACAGCGAAAAATCGATTATGTCTTTGGATCGACCCCTCTCGATCGTCTGACCCCCGATCGTCGGCAAGCGGCACTTGGAGCCATTGCTGGCACCACAGACGGTGAAGTCTACGATCCAGGTGAGGTATGTCCCGCCTTCTCCAAACGGGAATATTTTATCAGTGCAGCCAATAAACTCCTTTTCCTAATGGGGTTTTCACTACTGACACCTTTATTTGGGTTCTCTTCTTCTACAATCAATACCATCTTTTGGGCCGATGTGGTGATGTTTCCCCTCATTATAGCGATCATGATTGGCTATTATCTCTATGCACAGCAAGAAGCCAAGGTCTACACGCAATGCTCAAGCTGCCAGACGGCCAGTCAAATTGGTGTAGCAGGTAAGCGCATCGTAATCGCATTGGGGCTTCTCATCGCAGCCGGTGTGATCCTGAAGTGGTTGGCCACCTAATCGCATTGCACATCAGACTCACGGCAAGGTGCTGTTGAGTCATTTTCTATCTCTGGGTGGTTATAATGCCCTGTTTCGATACGGGGGGTATGTGATCCTGGTGGACACTGCGGGCTTCAAACCCGATCATCGGGGCGGATGACCGTCTCGAGGGAGGTTCGATTCCTCCACCCTCTCGCCACGCATAGAATTTCCCAATCTTTTCTGGAATGCAGTTTCCAAATTTGTTTAAGGCACCACAAACCACTGGCAAAACCCAAATCCGTCAATGGAAAACAGGTAACCCCCAAGTTACCCCCACCAACCAAACTTTAAGCCAATAACAATCCGAAAATAAACCTTTAAAATTCCCATATTTTCACCTGTCTGACTGCCTATTTTCGCTATAATATCACTATGAAAA
>WFMQ01000145.1 GCA_015488995.1 Nitratifractor sp.
CTATGCTAAGATTATAAAAATTGCTTATGTCCTTTTTTATAGGAATATTGCAATATATGGACAAAGTGTTCCCCTATTTGTAAAAATAGAGGTTAAAAGGACAAAGTGTCCTACTATTTTTTAAGGAGATAGTTATGCAGAAAAAGAAAAAGTTACTTGATATTGTACGAGAAAAGATACGGTTTAAACACTATAGTATGAGAACAGAACAGTCATATGTAGGGTGGATAAAACGCTATATTCTTTTTCACAATAAACGACACCCTAAAGAGATGGGGAAGGTAGAAATAGAGCAGTTTTTAACTTGGTTGGCAGTAAAGCAAAAAGTTTCTCCTGCTACTCAAAATCAAGCATTTTCTGCGATACTTTTCCTCTATAAAGAGATTTTAGGTTTTGATATGAGTGAGTGGAATATTCAGGCACTTAGAGCTAAAGAGAGAAAACATATCCCACAGGTACTGACCAAAGATGAGGTGAAAAAAGTGATTGACAATCTTACGGGAAGCTATCAGCTCATTGTATATCTTATGTACGGTTGCGGACTTCGCATGAGTGAGGGATTAAACATACGTATCAAAGACATCGATTTCGGATTTGACAAAGTATATATCTGGGACAGCAAAAGCCTCAAAGACAGAACCGTGCCATTACCTCAGGCCATAAAGCAGCGGCTCAAAGCTCAGGTGGAGTATGTAGAAAATCTACACGCAAAAGATAGAGCAGACGGATATGGGAGTGTGTATATGCCGTATGCAATGGAGCGCAAATATCCCAATGCCAAATATGAGACCAAGTGGCAATTTCTCTTTCCGATGCGAAACGTTTCCAAAGACCCAAGAAGTGATACCATAAGACGGCATCACGTACACGAAAAAACATTGGGACGAAACATCAAACAAGCCGCACAAAAAGCACAGATACACAAGCGTGTCAGCTCACATATTTTTAGACATTCTTACGCGACACATCTTTTACAAAGTGGTATTGATCTTCGGAGCATTCAGGAGTTGCTGGGGCACAAATCGGTGGAAACTACGATGATCTACACACATGTCGTGGCGGAGATGAACAAGGGACGGGTGGTTAGTCCATTGGATAGCATCTGATTATGCTATAATTCCAGATTTATTTCCCACCCAAGGCAAACACAACCATGGCAAAAAAACACGACCTCATTCACGTCAAGGGTGCCAGAGAGCACAACCTCAAAAACATCGACGTCACCCTGCCCAAAAACCAGCTCACCGTCATCACCGGCATCAGTGGGAGCGGCAAATCGACGTTGGCGTTTAGCACGCTGTATGCCGAGGGGCAGCGGCGGTATATCGAGTCGCTCAGCTCCTATGCGCGCCAATTCCTCGGACGCGTGGGCAAGCCCGATGTGGACAAGATCGAGGGGCTGACTCCTGCCATCGCGATCGACCAGAAGACCACCTCCAAAAACCCCCGATCGACGGTGGGGACGATCACCGAGATCTATGACTATCTGCGATTGTTGTTTGCCCGGGTAGGGCGGCAGCATTGTCATCAGTGTGGCAAGCCCATCTCCTCGATGTCCGCCAGCGACATCATCACCGAGGTGCTTCGTCTGCCTGAGGGCGCCAAGCTCATCATCATGGCGCCGCTGGTCAAGGAGAAAAAAGGCACCTTTGCCGATCGGATCGAGTCACTCCGGCACAAGGGATACGTCCGGGCGCAGATCGATGGGGTGATGGTGCGTCTCGATGAAGAGATCGAGCTGGCCAAGACCAAAAAGCACACCATCAAAGTGGTCATCGACCGCGTCGTCGTCAAACCGGACAACAAAGAGCGGATCGGGCAGGATGTCGAGAAATCCCTCGGGGAGAGCTACGGCGAAGTGGAGATCGAAGTGCTCAACCATGAGGAGCTCGGGCTCGATCGCCGGCATTACCACTACTCGGAGCATCTCGCGTGTTTTGACTGCAAGCTGAGCTTCGAGCCGTTGGAGCCGGTGAGTTTTTCATTTAATTCCCCCAAGGGTGCCTGCCCGGTGTGTGACGGGCTGGGAATCCGCTACACCCTCGATCTGTCCAAGATCATCGACGGGGCACTGAGCATCGACAAGGGGGCGGTCAAGATCATGTACGGCTTCAACAAAAGCTACTACACCAAGTTTCTCGGTGCCTTCTGTGCGCAAAACGAGATCCCGACAAATGTCCCCTACGAAGAACTCCCCGAGCACCAGAAAAAGGCGATCCTCTATGGGATGGGCTCCAGCGTGGACTTCACGTGGAAGCGGCACAAGCTCCACCGGGAGTGGCCGGGGGTGGTGAAATTCGCTCACGAAATGTTCAAGGATGAGAAAGACGTCGCTGAGTACATGACGGAGAAGGTGTGCGACGCGTGTGAGGGGAACCGCCTGCGCCCCCGCTCCCTCGCGGTCAAGATCGAGGGGCACTCCATCGCCGATCTGGTCAATATGCCGATCGAGGAGTGCTATGCTTATTTTGCCGAAGCGGACAACTTCGCCCACTTGACTGAGCAACAGAAGCTCATCGCCGCTTCGATCCTCAAGGAGATCCAGGAGCGGCTCTTCTTCCTCTACGACGTGGGGCTGGGATACCTGAGCCTCAGCCGGGATGCCCGGACGATCAGTGGCGGGGAGGCGCAGCGGATTCGGATCGCTTCGCAGATCGGCTCAGGATTGACGGGGGTGATGTATGTCCTCGATGAGCCGAGTATCGGACTGCATGAGCGGGATACCCTCAAGCTCATCCGCACGCTGCAATCCTTGAGAGACAAGGGCAACACCGTCATCGTCGTCGAGCACGACAAGGAGACGATCGAGGCGGCCGACTATCTCATCGACATCGGTCCGGGAGCGGGGGCGTATGGCGGGGAGGTTGTCTTCGCGGGGGAAGCCAAAAAAATGGCACGTGCCAAAACCCTCACCGCCGAGTATCTCAGCGGCAAAAAGACCATCCACTACCCCCATGATCGCCCCCAGATCGACTGGCTCACCCTCTCCGGTGTCACGCTGAACAACATCGACAATCTCAGCACCCAAATCCCCCTGCGTAACTTCGTCTGCGTCACCGGGGTGAGCGGGTCGGGCAAAAGCTCCCTGATACTCCAGACCCTCCTCCCCGCTGCCCGAGAGATCCTCAACCGCGCTCGCAAAGTCAACCGCATCGATGGGGTCACGGTCGAGGGGCTGGAGCACTTGGACAAAGTGATCTACCTCGACCAGAGCCCCATCGGACGCACCCCCCGCTCCAACCCCGCCACCTACACCGGGATCATGGACGAAATCCGCAAGCTCTTTGCCCAGACCAAAGAGGCGGAGCTACGGGGGTACAAAGTGGGGCGTTTTAGCTTCAACGTCAAAGGGGGCCGCTGTGAGAAGTGCCAAGGCGACGGACAGATCAAGATCGAGATGCACTTCCTCCCCGATGTCCTCGTCGAGTGTGACACGTGCCACGGCACCCGGTACAACGAACAGACCCTCGAAGTGCTCTACCGGGGCAAAAGCATCGCCGATGTGCTGGCGATGAGCGTGGCGGAGGCATTGGAGTTTTTCAAAGCCGTTCCATCGATCGCCGCCAAGCTGAGCACGTTGACCGCCGTGGGGCTGGACTACCTCTCGCTGGGGCAAAACGCCACGACCCTCTCGGGTGGAGAAGCCCAGCGGATCAAACTCGCCAAAGAACTCAGCCGCAAAGACACCGGCAACACCCTCTACATCCTCGATGAGCCCACCACCGGGCTGCACTTCGCCGACGTGGATCGCCTCACTGGCGTACTGCAC
>WFMQ01000146.1 GCA_015488995.1 Nitratifractor sp.
GAGTATGGGCGAAAGTGCTGCACCCTTCGGGGAGAGCGATACGAGACGACCTGCACGCAAAAAAATCTTTGAATTGACTACGGCCAGTCCTACAGATTTTTTCACGCACATCTCATCTCGTCTCACTCTCTCAAACGTTTGGGTGTTTAGTGAGTGGGGTAATAACAGGACGACCAAGGCCTTTCACAATAGTATTGGATGCCATTTCCGACTCCCCAATGACACGGGAGCAGGTGCCCGAGGAATCGCACGTCCCCGCTACATCCTACTCCTCGACCGGCATATTCGCGCCAAATCCAAGAGCCTCCTTGATCTTCTCTTCGATCTCGGCACGCATCTCGGGAGTCTCCTTGATCTTTTGTTTGGCGTTCTCTTTGCCCTGCCCCAGTTTCTCAGCACCGTAGCTAAACCATGCACCCGCTTTGTCAACGATGTCCATTTTGACACCGTAATCGATCAATTCCCCTTCGTAACTGATCCCCTCACCAAACATGATGTCAAATTCGGCTTGACGAAACGGAGGGGCGACTTTGTTTTTGACCACTTTGGCTTTGACACGGTTTCCGATCTGAGAATCCCCCTGCTTCAATGTCGCGATCCGACGCACATCGATCCGTACCGAAGCGTAGAACTTGAGGGCATTTCCTCCCGTCGTCGTCTCGGGGGATCCGTACCCCATGGTTCCGATTTTCATCCGAATTTGGTTGATGAAGATCAGGGTGGTGTTTGTCTTGTGGAGGATGGCGGTCACCTTGCGCAGGGCTTGGCTCATCAGACGCGCCTGCAAGCCGACGTGAGTATCGCCCATGTCCCCTTCGATCTCAGCCTTGGGTGTCAACGCCGCTACCGAGTCGATGACGATCAGATCGACCGCTCCTGAGCGAGTGAGTGTCTCGAGGACATCCAACGCCTGCTCACCAAAATCGGGTTGAGACACCAACAGGTTGTCCGTATCGACCCCCAAATTATTGGCATAGACTACATCAAGCGCATGTTCGGCATCGATAAAAGCGCAGACCATATTCTCTTGTTGTGCCGATGCGATGGTCTGAAGTGCCAGTGTGGTTTTCCCCGAAGACTCTGGCCCATAGATTTCGACGATCCTCCCTTGAGGGATCCCCCCAATTCCCAGTGCCATGTCCAATCCAAGTGATCCTGTACTGATCGCTTCGATCGGCTCAAACTCTTTGTCACCGAGGCGCATCAGTGTCCCTTTGCCAAACGCCTTGTCAATCTGTTTGATTGCCATATCGAGTGCTTTTTGTTTCTGTGGGTCTATTGCCATATCTCTATCCTTGTTGTGTGTGATTGTGGTGACATTATAGTGGATTATAGAGGAAAGTGAGGCAAAGATGTCATCCTGTCATCTTTGTAGCGCAAGTGCGGAGACTCAGAAATCGTATGTGATCCCTGCACTGATGACATTGGAGCGGACGAGGAAGGCTCCCGCATCACGCAAAAGGTTTTGATAATCCACAAAGGCACCCCACCCCTCTTCGGCATCCCCTTGCCCATCCATTGCTTCAAAATCGTACTCCATGCCCCCACCAAAACTCCATCCGTTTTTTGAATAGAGGGGCGCAGGACGAAAATCACAATCGATGCGGGTATGGCCGTACCCGACCAAACCGTACACGTTGACAGCATCCGAGATGTGTACCTGCGGCTTGGCGTAGATTCCATAATGGGTCGTGGTGGCAAATTGTCGGCTCAACTGTGAGCGGAGAAAGCGCGCTTCGAGTCCGAAGAAGGGATTGAAGTCATACCCCAGTCGCACCAGACCCCCGAAATTGCTCCGGTCGTACTTGCGCACCCCTGCCGTGCCCCCACACGCACACGTCGCGCTGACCACCCCTACGATTCCCCCGATGCCGATGTAGAAGGGGTTTGTCACGACCGGGACGACCGGAGAGCGAGCTGGCTCAACGTTTTTGCCGGCCTGCACATTCAGGATCGTGAGCCACCCGACTATAATGTATTTTAAAAAATATTTCTGCATCATCAGGAAAGCATCCTGCCTTAACTTTTGGTAGCATTAGTATAGCAAAAGTTACATAAAAGAGGCCAATCAACCCAACAGCTCAGGAGAGGGATTAACGCCCCACAAAGTCACTTTTGGGTAAAATCTATGCATAACTGTATAGGGAGTATAACTATGGCTGAATACGGCGCAAGCAACATCAAAGTCCTCAAGGGTCTCGAAGCGGTCCGCAAACGCCCCGGGATGTACATTGGAGACACCTCGGTCAAAGGGCTCCATCACCTCGTCTACGAAGTGGTGGACAACTCCATCGATGAGGCGATGGCCGGCTATTGCGACACCATCAAAGTCACCCTCACCAAG
Source organism: Nitratifractor sp. (assembly GCA_015488995.1). Lineage (GTDB taxonomy): Bacteria > Campylobacterota > Campylobacteria > Campylobacterales > Sulfurovaceae > S017-3. Next base: position 2,345 of record WFMQ01000146.1, read on the forward strand.
AGGGGGTCTGCGATCATCGAAGACAACGGCCGAGGGATCCCCGTCGCCGAGCACCCCACCGAGAAGATCTCTGCCGCGACCGTCGTCTTGACGGTGCTGCATGCGGGGGGGAAATTCGACAAAGATACCTACAAAGTCTCTGGAGGACTCCACGGGGTCGGGGTCTCCGTCGTCAACGCCCTCTCCTCTCGCCTCAACCTCACCGTCATGCGTGAGGGAGAGGTGCATGAGCAATCCTTCGAACAGGGGATTCCAACCGCACCCCTTGAAGTGGCTGGGAAAAGTCGCAAAAAAGGTACTCGTATTGAGTTCTGGCCCGATCCAGAGATCTTCAAAGAGGGGGTCATCTTCCAAAAAGAGATCCTCACCAAGCGTTTCAAAGAATTGGCGTACCTCAACCCTAAGATCAAGATCGAATTCCATGATGAACGTGACGGTACCCAAGAGACCTTCCATTTTGAAGGGGGGCTCAAGCAGTTTGTCGAAGATTTGAACACCCGAGAGCCCCTCAGTGAAGCTCAGTTTTTCCAAGGGGCGGCCGACGACATTGAGATGGACATCGCCATCATGTACTGCGACGCCGACAGCGACAAAGTCGTCACCTTCGTCAACAACATCAAAACGCCCGATGGCGGCACCCACGAAGCGGGCTTCCGTGCCGGTCTCACTCGCTCGCTCTCAAGCTACATTGCCAAAAACGCCAACGCCAAAGAGAAAAACACCAAAATCACCGGTGACGATGCCCGCGAAGGGTTGGTCGCCGTCATCTCCGTCCGCGTCCCCGAACCGCAGTTTGAAGGGCAGACCAAAGGGAAGCTCGGCTCCTCCTACGTCCGACCGCTGGTGCAAAAATTCTTCACCCAGAACTTCAACAAATACCTCGAAGAGAACCCCATCGAAGCCAAGGCGATCATGGCACACGTCATCCTCGCTTCCAAAGGGCGTGATGCCGCCAAACGCGCCAAGGATCTCGTCAAGCGCAAAGACTCCATGGGGGTCGGCACCCTCCCCGGAAAATTGGCCGACTGCCAGAGCAAAGACCCCGCCATCAGTGAACTCTATCTCGTGGAGGGCGACTCCGCCGGTGGATCAGCCAAGCAGGGGCGCGATCGGGTCTTCCAAGCGATCCTCCCCCTGAAAGGTAAAATCCTCAATGTCGAGAAAGCCCGCCTTGAGAAGATCCTCAAATCGGATGAAATCAAAAACATGATCACCGCTCTGGGCTGCGGGATCGGCGACGAGTTCGACGAAGGGAAACTCCGCTACCACAAGATCATCATCATGACCGATGCCGACGTGGACGGTAGCCACATCCAAACCCTGCTGATGACGTTCTTCTTCCGCTTCCTCCGCCCTGTGATCGAAAAAGGCTACCTCTACCTCGCCCAACCTCCTCTCTACCGCTACAAAAAAGGGAAGAATGAAACCTATCTCAAGGATGACAAGGCACTCAATGACTTCTTGATCGAAAATGGTATCAGCGCCATCGAGAGCGAGACCATGGGACAAGCCGATCTGGTCGATCTGTTCAAGCTCGTCGCCTACTACCGGATGACCCTCCGAGAGATCGAGAAACGCTTCGCCCTCCCCGAAGTGCTCCGCTACATGATCGAAAATCCCGACATCATCGGCACCGACAATGCCCGGCTTGCCGTCACCATCAAAGACTACATCCAAAGCCTCGGCTACAACATCCTCAGCGAAACCCTAACGGATGAAAAAATCCACCTCTTCGTCCAGACCAACGATGGGCTTGAAGAATTGATCGTCGATGAGATCCTCTTCACCAATCCCCACTACAATGAAGCGATCCACATCTACCACAAGATCCAAGAGCACATCACCGATGAATTTGCCGACAAAGATTTGCTTCTCCTTTTCAATGAAGTCGAAGCGAGTGCCAAAAAGGGTGCGTACATCCAGCGCTACAAAGGTCTGGGTGAAATGAACCCCGAGCAACTCTGGGAGACCACCATGACTCCGGAAAATCGTCGATTGCTCCAAGTGACCATCCACGACTTCGACGAAGCGAGTGATACCTTTACCCTCTTCATGGGGGATGAAGTCGAACCGCGCCGAAACTACATCGAAACCCACGCCAAAGATGTCAAACACTTGGATGTCTGATGTTGGTCTCTGAACAGGAGGAGCGGGGGCGCAAATTCAAGCTTGCCTTACGGGCAGGTCTCCCGATCCTCTTCCTGATCAGCTTGGTTGCGTACAGTACCTTCTGGCGGGGGGGGACGTTCGCCTTCACATTGCGCGATGCGACCATGATCGTCGCCCTGATGTTCGTCACCACCTATTTTATCTTTTTTCTCCTTGAAGAGGATGGGCAGAAGAGCCTGATTGACCCCACTACAAACGGGTACAACTATTCTGCCTTTCGTCGCCACTACACCGCTCATCACCCTCACGCACTGGCGTTATTGACACTGGGAAACCTATCGATTATCAACGAAAACTATGGCAGTCGTACCGTCGACAAGATGCTCCGATCCCTCATCTACCAGCTCAATGCTACCCTCTCGGCCTATGGGATCCCTCGTGCGGTGATCGGGCGCAGACACGGAGCGGAGTTCCTCATCGGGACGCAGACCGACGAGAGTACCCTGCGTGAAACCCTCCTCATGTTTGTCAGAGATCACCCCTCGGTTCAGGAGATTGAGATTGACCTGCATGTTGCGGTCATCGCTGACCCGGATGCACCCTTGGAGGAGGTCATCGGTCATCTCCATGATAGCATGGTCTCCCAGTGCGACACGCAAGGTGCGACAGAAGAGGCACATGCTCCCGCCATTCATACAGCTCAGGAGTTGGAAGCTTCCATCCTCTACGCCATCGACCATCAGCAGGTTCGCTTCTCTTTTCGTCCCCTCTACCGTGTCGAGACGTCCACCATAGATACGTATGAGATCATGCCCAAGCTCTATCTCGAAGATGGTCACACCGTGCTTCCGCGCGTCTATCTGCCGATCGTCAACCGCCTTGGCTTTGGCCAAGAGTATGACACAGCCATTCTCCGGCATATCCTATCCATCCTCCCCCTTGTCGATGCACGCATTGCCTTTAGCTTCAACCTCTCCCCCTTTTCTCTGAGGAACGGGGAGTTTCAGGATCGCGCTTTCGATATGGTGGCCCAGAGCGGTGTTGACCCTTCGCGACTCATTGTTGAACTGTACGAACGCAAAACCCATCACAACCTCAAAGGCTACCTCAAAACTCTTGAAGAGTTTCGAGCGAGAGGCCTCAGGATTTGCATTGACAATTTTGGTACGTCCAATGCGTCGATGGAGTACATGCGCCATTTCAAATTTGATATGGTGCAATTCGATCGTGATTATGTCGGCCACATCGAAGATCCCAAAAGCCGTGCCATGCTCCAGTCGCTCATCACCATGTCCAAAAGCCTCCACATCGTCACCGTGGCAAAATGGGTAGACAAAGAGGAGCAAAAGGAGAAACTCATCGCCATGGGTATCGACTACCTCCAGGGGTTTGGGATCGCCAAGCCCCTCTCCGAATCACAATTAATCAACACTTACAACTAAAGGAAAACCATGAAATACGGTGAAAAAGAGATACGGGATTTTGACATCCACTCCGAGGAACACTACTGGCCTAACGCCCACGAAAAAAACTACACGATCCACATCGAACTCCCTGAATTTATGTGTCGCTGCCCACGATCCGGCTATCCCGATTTTGCCACCATCACGCTCGACTATTGTCCCGACAAATACGTCATAGAGCTCAAAGCCATCAAACTCTATATCAACACCTTCATCGACCGCTACATCTCCCACGAGAACAGTGCCAACGAGATATTTGACACCCTCCAAAAAGGGCTCCGTCCCAAGTGGATCCGCCTCGAAGCCGACTTCTACCCCCGGGGAAATGTCCATACCGTCATCACCATCGACAGCCGAGAGCACTAAGCTTGTAGCACCCAAATCCATCAATAGAAAAAAGGTAACCCCCTCAATAACCCCACCAACCAAACTCTAAGCCAACTTCGCTATCCCCTCAACCTTCCAAGGTAATAACGCTTCAATGTCTTTCCCGTCCCTGATAAAGTATGGTAGTTCTGTTAAAAGGTGTTTCAAATAACCATAAGGCTCC